>JAUCQE010000629.1 GCA_030372865.1 Pyrinomonadaceae bacterium | reverse complement strand
TGATCGCCCTGCGAAATCGGCCGGAGCTTTTGACGCCGCGGACAATCGCGCTGCAGGGGGCGATGGTGTTCTTCGGGGCGATGTACCTGATACGTGATTCCGAACAGCTTCTCGTCTTCGACACGTTTGCGATCATCGTGATAATGGGCGTTCTCGTCCTGCCCAATTTCGGCATCAATCAGCGGGTCGCCGGTGTGTTCCACTTCGCCGTCGGTTTCATCTGGTCGGGGATCGCCTCGGTGCTTGCTCCGTTCGCGTTGCTCGGGGCTGATATCGACTGGAAGGCGATGCCCGGCAACAACCTGAGCAAGAGTGCGTTTTCCGTTCTCCGCGGCCTGGCCATCGCTATGCCGCTTGTCCTGGTCTTCGGCGGGCTGTTCATGGCGGCCGACGCGGCGTTCGAGAATTTTGCCAACCGCGTCGTCAATTTCGATCTTGAGACGGTCATCTCCCACGTTATTCTCTCGTCCGTTTTCGCGTGGCTCACGGCCGGATACCTCCGCGGTTCGCTGATCGATCATCTTGCATTTGCCGGTGCCGGTGCCGCCGCCTCGTCGCCGACCCCAAAAGCCGAAGAGTCGAAAAAGCCCGAGGCTGCCGAAACCGATGCAACCTACGTCGAGAAGTTTGCCGCCGAGCCCGCTGAGAATCCTTCGCTCCCGAACAATGCGACCGTCGTCGAGCATATAAACCTCAGCGACCCGCCGGCGGAACGCACAACTCCTGCAAACGAACAGGCCCCGCCGCAAGCCGAACCCAAAAAGCGCGACTGGCAGAACTGGGACAACACAAAATTCCCGCAGGTGTTCACGCTCGGCAGGGTCGAAACGATCATCATTCTCGGCTTGATCGACGTGCTGTTTCTCAGCTTCGTCATCTTCCAACTTCCGTACCTCTTCGGCGGTATGGACCTCGTGCAAAACACGCCGGACCTCAAGCTAGCTGACTTTGCCCGCCGCGGTTTTGGCGAACTGGTCGCAGTCGCGTTCCTCGTCCTGCCAATGCTGCTCGCCTCGCACTGGCTGCTCCGCCGCGACAACACAAAGAACGAGACCATCTTCCGCGTACTCGCCGGCATTCAGGTCGCGCTGCTCTTCGTCATCATGGCGTCGGCGATGCAGAGGCTGGTGCTGCTGACCGGCGAACTCGGCTATGGCTGGACGACCGTCCGCTTTTACCCGATGGTGGTAATGATATGGCTGGCCGTCGTCTTCGTCTGGTTCGGCTGGACGGTCCTACGCGGACGTCGTAACAATTTTGCGTGGGGAGCACTCTGGTCCGCCATCGTCATACTCGGCGCTACCAACCTCATGAACCCCGACGACTTCATCGCCCGCAAAAACATTCAGCTTATGCAGCAGGGCAGGGAATACGATGCTGGATACAACGCGAGCCTCAGCCAAGATGCGGTGCCGGTATTGATCTCGCATCTCGATCAGCTTAGCCCTCGAGACCAGTGCACTGCCAGGATGGTACTTTGGGGCACAATGTCCAGCCGGAACGAGCAGGAAAACCTAGACATCAGAAGCTGGAATCTTTCGCGCTCTACGGCCAGGGCTCTACTCCAGCAGAATACTGCGCTGAATGCAGATATGAACTTCAAAAGAAGATGCTCAGATCTTCTAAGTGACACACTCAATGAAAACGGTTCGCATCATCAGGTCGAGTGAGCATTTTCGCGTATAATTGTGAGCGTGTCTGGAAGGGATCTGGTCCGTGAATATATTGCCTACACACGCGTCGAGAAGGGTTTGGCGAAGAACTCTCTCGATGCGTATGAGCGCGATCTCAGAAAGCTTGAGGCTTGGGCGGAGAAGAACGGGCTTGAGCTTTTGACGCTGACTCGGCTTGAGCTTCGCGAATGGCTGATCGACCTTTCGCGGGCGCGGATCTCTGAGAATTCGAAACGCCGGCTGATCAGTGCGGTCCGCGGGTTCTACAAGTTCCTGATGATCGACGGCCACCTCGATAAAAGCCCGGCCGAGGATCTCGACACCCCCCAAAAAAGCTTTTACCTGCCGCGTTTCCTGAACCAGCAGGAGATCGAGGAACTGCTCGCGGCCCCGGACGTCTCGACGGAAACCGGCCTCCGCGACCGGGCGATCCTTGAACTGATGTACGCCTGCGGCTTGCGGGTCTCCGAGGTCGTAAGCCTGCAGCTAAAAGACATCGATCTCGACGGCGGCATACTCACAACCACGGGAAAGGGAAGCAAGACACGGCGCGTCCCCATCGGCTCGAGTGCTGTCGAGTGGGTCAAAAGCTACCTCGCCCTTCGGCGAAAGAACGAGAATAT
>JAUCQE010000628.1 GCA_030372865.1 Pyrinomonadaceae bacterium | reverse complement strand
CAGGGCTGGTCGCGGCCGGGGTCGCGGCTTCGATAATCCCCGATCTTGACGTGATCGCGTTTCGGTTGGGTGTTGCGTATTCGAGCGATTACGGCCATCGCGGGTTCACGCATTCACTCGCGTTCGCGGTGGTGCTCGGCGTCATCGCGGCGCTGATCGCCCCGGCATTGCGGTCGAAACGGCTCACTTCTTTCCTCTTCGTCACAATTTCCGCCGCCTCGCACGGCCTGATTGATATGCTGACATCCGGCGGGCTCGGCGTCGCACTGCTCTGGCCCTACGCGAGCGACCGTATGTTCTTCCCTATGAGTTGGCGGGTGATCGCGGTGTCGCCGCTCAACTTATGGGAGTTTCTAGGGATGCGTGGTTGGCGGGTGATCGGCTCCGAACTTCTGTGGGTATGGCTTCCTGCCGCGATAACGTTTTTAGTTATCGCCGCCGCGACCGCCGGGCGAAAATATCGCGAGACCCGCAACCCACTGTGAAATCAGTTTCAAGCCACTAAATGAACTTCTTTATTAAAAACATTCTCTGGGTCGACTGCCTCGGGGCGATCGCGACCGGGCTCGGGTTGATCGCCTTAAGCGGATTGATCGGGGCGTTGAACGGATTGCCGGCGTGGCTGGTCGTCGCGCACGGCGTGGTGCATTTGTTGTACGGCAGTTTTTCGCTGTCGCTCGCGGTGCGGAAAAAACGGCCGCGTCTATCTTATCAAGCTGCTCGTTTTCGCCAACGCGTTTTGGGCGGTACTCTGTGTCGTTATCGCTACCCTTGCTTTCGCCGCTGCGACAGGTTTCGCCGTTACGCAATTCGCTTTCGAAGGCATGTACGTTGGCTTGCTCGCAGTCATCGAATGGAATCGGCGTGAGATCCTGGCCGCGGGTGAGGTCTGAAATAGAGGTGTGTATTTTGCACGCAAATAGACGCGAATAGGAAGCCGCTTCTTATTCGCGTCTCATCAATTCGCTAGTTCGATCTTCTGAAGACGATTGTGCCGCCGTCTGCCCGGTCGACCGATAGGAAGCCCATCTTCGACTGCCACGGGTCTTTGTGGTACTTCGTTTCGTAGACCCGGACTTTATATTTCGAGACCTGGCCGGTGCTCTTGTAGGTCTGGGTGATGACGTTGCCGGCAAGGCTGTAGCGATCGGTCAGCCCGTAGGTTGTGGTCGTAACCTTGTCGCGTGTCGCGTCGTGTGACGTCCGGAACTGGATCGCTCCGCCTTTGTCGAAAGTACCGTTCGCGTTGAAGGTGTAAGCAATGGCTACCGAGCTGCTTGCTGCCGACCAGGAGCCAAGAATCTCGCTCTTCAGATCC
>JAUCQE010000627.1 GCA_030372865.1 Pyrinomonadaceae bacterium | reverse complement strand
CGCTGCATGCCGCAGGTCCACGGTGCTTGCCGCGATTCGGTCGCCTATGCGGAATGGCTGATCAAGCTTGAGCTGAACGCCGTCACGGATAACCCGCTGATATTTGTCGATCCGGACGACGCATCGAAGATCGAGGTGATCTCCGGCGGCAACTTCCACGGAGAACCGCTCGCCCTCGCCTTTGACTATCTGGCAATGGCTTTGACCGAGCTTGGAAATATTTCCGAACGGCGCATCATGCGGCTGACGGATGAAGCATCTAATGCACACGTCCTGCCGGCCTTCCTGACGGAGCACGGCGGATTGAATTCGGGTTTCATGATTGTCCAGTACACGGCGGCCGCCCTTTGCACAGAGAACAAGGTCCTCGCACACCCGGCGAGCGTCGATACCATACCGAGTTCGGCAAACGTGGAAGACCACGTCTCGATGGGAGCGACATCGGCGTTGAAACTCCGGCAGGTCTCGGCAAATCTCGAACTGATACTCTCGATCGAACTCTTCTGTGCTGCACAGGGTATCGACCTTCGGAAAAAAGCCGTCGGGACAGCCGGAAATTTGGGTATCGGCACCCGGGATATGTATGCTAATATCCGTCGAGAGGTACCGTTCCTCGAACAGGACGAATACCTCAAAAAGCACATGGACGCCGTTTCCGGCGTGGTCAGTAATTTCGTTTCACCCTTTTAGAAGCGTAGCCCTATGATGCGAACCCTAGTTGTATTCGCGAACCTTCTGGTTCTTCTCCTTATCGGTGCGCCGAATCTCGCACACAACCAGGCTACGAGAACGCAGCAGCCGAAATCTGCCGCGGACGAGGCAAAGGATTTTCGCGCGTACGTAGAGAAGCGTTTAAAGAAGGACGATAAGAAGCTCGAGGACATCTGCCCGATCGATACAAACATCGTCGCCCGGCGAGTCTTCAAAGACTACGGTGCGATGTTTATCGCGGATTCGAACGTCGAATTTCCGCCAAAATGTGTTTTTCGTGATGAAAATGAGGTGACGGCATTTCAGACGAACCTCGACAAAAAGACCGTCGCAATCGGTGCCCGAACTGTAGAACTCCAGGAAACAGCCGCCGAAGCACTCGAAGACGCAATTAAAGCCGCGGCGAAGCAAGGCCTGACGATCACCCCACGCGGTGCAAGTGCCTCGCGTCGCAACTATGCGGACACTTTTCGCATCTGGAAGTCGCGATTTGACCCCGCTTTGGCCCACTGGGTAAAGAATAAGAAGATATCCGAGCAGGACGCTGAAATTGCCAGAAAGATGGAGACGATCGATCAGGTCGCCCAGGTCATCGAGTGGGAGAAAAACGGCTGGTGGTTCAGCACCGGTATGAACCGCTCGATCTTTTCGTCTGTCGCCGCTCCGGGAACGTCACAGCACCTGTCGATGTTGGCTCTGGATGTCGCTGAATTTTCAGACAAGCGGGTACGAAAAGTGTTGAACGAGCACGGCTGGTATCAGACCATCATCGACGACACGCCGCATTTTACTTACCTTGGGCTGTCCGAAGAAGAGCTTCCGAAACGCGGCCTGATACCTGAATCGAAAGACGGCTACATTTTTTGGATCCCCAACATATCGGCAGAATTGCCGCCGAAGAAAGATAAGGCCGACAAGCGTTAAGCCGTCATTCCCAGCGGTGCCGGATAGCCTTTTCCGTTCAATTCCGGCAGTTTGATCGCAAATTCTTTCTTGCCCTTCACGTTTCGCGTGACCTTCGAGGAAGTGTTCTTGTTCGAAGTGTTGCCCTGTCCTTCCTCGACCGGTTCGCCCGTCGCATCGACCGCCATCGACTCTAATCCCTCCGTTATCTGCTCCCGGATTTCCGGTGCTAATTGATCGAAGTCGACACCGAACGATTGGAGCACGCGCCGCAGGTTCTCTTCGGTGTTCGTACTGCGTTCATAAACGTCGCGGTAGATCTTCAGCGTCCCGTCTTCGACCGCGATGGTCTCGTAACGCAGCTCCACCTTTACCGGCTGGGCAAGTTTATATTCTTCCGTCTCGGTTTTCTGTTTCTGGTAGGTTTTTACTTCCTGGAGCGTGACCGGACTGCCGGCGATCGAGCTAAGCTGGACCGCAAAATCCTGAATAAGCTCGTTTGTAAGCCCAACACAGCCATGCGAGGCGAAGTTCCCAAGCCTTGAAGGCTGTTTGCCGCCGTGTATAAGCGACGGAAGCCCGATCGGGATCTTGATCGGCCCGAGCGGGTTTAGTTTGCTGCCTGCTTCGACGGTCTTACCGGGCCGCACCTTGCCCTTTACCCACGGTTCATCGGGCGGCGTCCACGTCGGATTGAAAATGATCTTGTCTGCGTCTCTGAGGCCGGTGGGAAGAGGGAATTCGGGATAGCCGATACCGACCCTGTAGCTCTTTACGAGTTGTCCGTCACGAAAAATATCCATCCGATAAGCCGGAGCATTTACCACCACGCGCGAATCGGTTGGCACCGAGCTCGGGGCCGCGGCGGTAAGCACTTCGCTGTCGCCCTGCCATCGCTCGCGGATGAGCGCGATCACCTGGGGGGCTTTTTCGGCACCGACGATCTCGCGGATCTTCGCTTCCGCATCGCGCGTGGTCGCCCGTGTCGAGCGGCCCTCGTCCTGGATAGATGCATCGTTCAGCTTCAGCACCGCGTCCCGTGCCGCGTCCCGTAACTTTTGAACCTGTTCGTCCGACAAGCCGGCTTTCTGCTTCAACTCCTGGGTAAATGCCTCGTCGACGAACATTGCGTCGAGTACCGGCAGCGTGACCGGGACAAATCGTGCCGTTTCCGGTTTGGTCGCAGGCGGCGGGGTATTATTTGTATTTGCGTTATAGTTTGTGTTGCTTGCGTTCCGGCTCTGATCCGGTGCCTGCGGCACCTCGCACGCCGAAAACAGGGCAAGCCCAAAGATCACTATCGAATAGCCGACTAACAATGCATATCCTGCTACGTGTTGTGCCGGTAAATTTCCAATACTCATGCTCTCTCCTCCCCGTGCTCGTTCGTTTTGATTCGATACAGCCGCTTTCTACGGGGTGCAATAGCTATTCCATTCTTCATTCAGCTACTGCGTTTCGATGCCGTTAATTAAGAGAGCAAAGGGGTTAATGTTGGTCGATTCCCAATATCGATCCGGGTCTGTTAGAAGGCCGATCGAAAAATGCAGGTGATAATTTCCCGTACCTGCGTTGCCCGTGTCACCCACATAGCCGATAACCGTACCGCGTTTGACGAAGGCCTTTTCTGCGACCGTCTCAGCACGTCGTTCGAGATGTGCGTAATAGTAAACGTACCGCTTATCGACGCTGACCTGATAGATCGTGACACCGCCGGGGACGCTGTCATGGAAACGTACGAGTTCGCCATCCGCTGCTGCTAACACCGGCGTTCCCCGAGGAGCGGCGATATCAATGGCATCGTGTGAGCGCTCTTCGCCGCGAACATCGCTGTATGAGTCAATTAATTCGCCACGCTTGACGCCGGCGACCGGAATAACAAGCAAATCGCTCGGTTTTTCTGTTGGGATCTCGATCTGCGGCGTCTCCCGCGGAACCACCGGCGGGTCGAGGACAGGTATCGGAATTGGCTCGGGCGTGTACGGATCAGCGACGTCGCCGATAAACGAGTTATCGGTCTGCACGTAAGTCCAAAAATACTTCTCGATCAGATAAGCGGCCGCAACGAAATGCAGCGCAATAATGTACACTGCAAATATGACCTTGATGGCGATTCGTCCGGCGGCCCTCATTAACAGAGATACCAACAAGCGATGTGCCATACAGACTTTTCAAGAAAGGCTTGGTATAAGAGTTAGTCGGATAGCCTTATTACTTATGATCGAACCGCAAAAAAGTACGTTTTTCGAACATCTTCCGCCCAACTTCTCCCTTCAGGGCGGGATCCTGGAAGACCGCCTATTGCCGGAATACGGAGCGATGTTCGTTGCGAAAGGCGTCGCTTTGCCGGAACGGCTTGCGTTCACAGGCCATCCCGAAGTTGAACGCTTTCAGGAGGCAGCGGGGTCGCAAGCAGCCATATTGGGGAATCACACTATTGAGCTCCAGCCTGCCGCAATGAATCTCTGCTGGCGGCGGTAACGGCTGCGACAAAGATCGGGAAGACGATCTCGCCGCGCGGCACGGATTCCGGACGCCGCGGTTACGCGGATACTGTGGGACTTTGGAAGAGCCGCGTTATTCCGGCGACTGAACATTGGCTAAAACTGGGGCGTATCACGGCCGACGACGCAGACGTACTCGCCAACTGCAGTATCACGGAACAGATAGCGAAGGTTTTCGAGCTGGAGCAGAGTGCGATCTGGTTCGCGAAAGATCTCTCAAAATCGATCGTGTATTCCGTCGCCCCGCCCGGAACATCGCAGCATTTGTCGATGCTCGCGTTCGACGTCGCTGAGTTCGATGATGCAACGGTCCGTCGGATACTTGCCGAACACGGCTGGTACCAGACCGTCATATCGGACCTGCCGCATTTTACTTATCTCGGTATCACTGAGGCCGATCTCCCGGTTCACGGCCTTAAGAATGTCGAACACGGCGGCAGACGGTTTTGGGTGCCCGACATTTGATCCTCCGGACATTTGCCTCCAACGTACAAGCCTTCGAATTACATCAAACGCGGAGATGAAACGGTTCTTATTTGCTTCAATTATTACTGCTGCGTTGTTTTGCGTCGGAGTAGTCTCGGCTCATTCTCAAGCGAACCCGGATACGGCGTCGCGTCCAACGCTTCCCGATGTATCCCTTGAGCGGCTTGGCGGAGGTTCATGGAAGCTAAGCGAGCACAAAAGCAGCATTGTTCTCCTGAACTTCTGGGCGACCTGGTGCGAGCCCTGCCGGACCGAGATCCCGTACCTGCAAAAGATCGCCGACAAACATGCGAAGGCCGGGCTAGTTGTCTTCGGAATCAACCTGGATGACGGCGAAACGGCTGTCGTCGACAAATTTATCGAAGAGTACAAAATGCAGTTTCCGGTCCTGATCCCGCCGGCGGATTCGCCTTTCCGGCAGCTATCCGAACTTCCGACCACGCTTCTTATCGACCGCGAAGGCAGGCTTGTAAAACGCTACACCGGTGCAGTTCCCGAGGCTGAGCTTGAAAAAGACGTCGCCGAGATCGTCCGGGAGCCGAAGAAAGATTAAATTGCGAAAGGCCGAGCTTAACACCCGGCCTTTCACGTTTTTGGAGATTGTGTGGTACACCCTGCAGGACTCAAACCTGCGACCTTCTGATCCGAAGTCAGACGCTCTATTCAACTGAGCTAAGGGTGCACGCTGACCTAGAGTTTAAATTGCGGTAGACTTATTTGCAAACGACAGCGCAGGACGGGACTCAAAGGTGGCTCAAGACGGAAAGATATTGATCGGCGGAAAGCGGACACGCACAAGCGAGAACTTCGCCGTGCGTTCGCCGTACAGCGGGGAAGTGCTTGCGGAGGTCTCGTCAGCGTCTGTCTCTTATACACATCTGACGCTGCCGACGAGTTCCGAA
>JAUCQE010000626.1 GCA_030372865.1 Pyrinomonadaceae bacterium | reverse complement strand
GGCATACGAGATACACAGCGCTGTCTCGTGGGCTCGGAGATGTGTATAAGAGACAGATACTGGTATGCGGACTCCTGGATCTCACGCTGAGGGAAGCCGGCCTCGATCGCTTCGACCATCCCGCCGAAACCGTCGATCTTGTCGAAGTAATCGAAACAGCCGGTGATCATCTTCTCCGTGAGCGATTCGAGGTAATAGCTGCCGGCGAGCGGATCGACCGTATTCGCGACGCCGGTCTCTTCGGCGATGATCTGCTGCGTGCGGAGAGCGATCAGCGCGGCCTCGTCGGTCGGAAGTGCGAGGGCTTCGTCGTAAGAATCGGTGTGGAGCGACTGCGTTCCGCCGAGCACGCCGGCAAGAGCCTGAATGGCGACACGAGCGATGTTGTTGAGCGGCTGCTGAACGGTCAGCGAAACGCCAGCCGTCTGCGTGTGGAAACGAAGCTGCATCGTCCGCGGGTTCTTTGCACCAAAGCGTTCCTTCATCGTGCGTGCCCAGACGACGCGGGCAGCACGGTACTTGGCGATCTCTTCGAAGAAATCGTTGTGGGCGTTGAAGAAGAAGGAAAGACGCGGCACGAACTCGTCGACGTCCATCCCGCGATCGACGCCGTACTGAACGTACTCGACGCCGTCGCGAAGCGTAAAGGCGAGCTCCTGAAGCGCGGTCGCACCTGCCTCACGGATGTGATAGCCGGAAACCGAGATCGGGTTGTACTTGGGAACGTGCTTGGTCGTGTACTCAAAGGTATCGATGACGAGCTTCATCGCGGGCTTGATCGGGTAGATCCATTCCTTCTGCGCGATGTATTCCTTGAGGATGTCGTTCTGGAGCGTGCCGGAGATCTTCGTGAAATCGGCCTTCTGCTTCTCGGCAACGACCAGGTACATCGCGAGAAAGATCGGAGCCGGTGCATTGATGGTCTGCGAGACCGTGACGCCGTCAAGCGGAATGCCGTCGAAGAGCACTTCGAAGTCTGCGAGCGAAGAAACAGCCACGCCGCACTTGCCGACCTCGCCTTCGCTGAGCGGGGAATCCGCGTCGAGGCCCATCAACGCCGGCAGGTCATACGCGACCGAAAGCCCGGTCTGGCCGTGCTCCATCAGGTACTTAAAACGCGCGTTCGTATTCTCCGGCGAAGAAAAGCCGGCAAACTGGCGCATCGTCCAGAGCTTGCCGCGATAACCGGTCGGGTGAATGCCGCGTTTGTACGGGTACTCGCCGGGATAGCCGACGTCGATGCCTTCGCTGTCGGACTCGGTGTAAAGACGGTCGACGGGCTCGAGGCTCACGCCCTCGAAAGACTTCTTCCGCTCGGGGGCTTTCTCAAGCACCTTTGCAAGGGTTTCCTCTTCCCAACGCTGCTTCTCGGCCTCAGCAGCCGTCTTCGCTTGTTTGATCTCGGTTGACATAGCTTATATCGGTATAAAACGGGATTTTAACACACGCGGAAAGCATCGGGGAAAGACGGGACGGCGACGTTCGACGGAAACTTCTTGACAACGCGAGCAGACTTCGCCGATACTTCGGGCATTCAACACTAGGGCCCCTGATCCTGAAAGTTGCACGCTGCCTCCGGGGAAAGCACGAGTTCCATCATACCGATGGGCCCCGAAGCGGCTGCACACCGCTTTTCCTACCTGCCTTTTGCGGTGAACGGGATCGATGACGAATTTACAACTAGACCGGAGGACTAAATGAAAAAGAGACTGCTTTTTTTGGTCGTGGGATGCCTCATCTCGATGTTTGCGATGACGGGCAATGCCCAACGACACGCTGCGAAAGCAACCGCCGAAGCCCCTGTTCCCGACATTAAGGCCGAAGAGCCCGAGACGGACGAAAAGCCCATGCTCAAAGGGCGTGCGGAAGGCGTCATTTCTTCGACGACCTATGCGTTTGCGGTAGGAACAGATGTGCTCGCCGATATGACGAGCGGGACGACGCAGTTGGTCGCGCCGTCCACTGACGACACCGCGTCGCCGGTAACACCGATCGGTTTCGACTTTTACTACGACGGCGTACGTCACACGCAGTTCTCCGTCAACGCGAACGGCCTCGCAAGGCTCGGCCCGCTGGCCGTGAGCACGGTCTTCAACAACGCGACCGGATTTGCCGTAACCACGAACGAACCGAAGATCGCCCCGTACTTCGACGACCTTTGCGTCGGCAGCGACGGCAAGGTGCATTACAAGGTGATCGGCTCAGCCCCGAACCGGACGCTCGTCGTCGAGTGGTTCAATATGAAGATCACCCGAAACAGTAGTTGTACGGGAGCGGTCGGCAACGGCACCTTCCAGATGTGGCTGCACGAGACGACCGGCGTGATCGACTTCGTTTACGGAGAGCTTCCGGCCGCTGCTGCGGTAGACGCCGGCTACACGGTCGGCCTCCAGGCCGGAGCGGCGACCAACTTCGCAAGCGTCTCAACGAACGCGGGAACCGTCTCGTACGATACCCACAACTCGACCCAGACGGATGCAATATCGGCAGGCAAGAAGTTCACGTTCACGCCAAACGTTCCCGCGGCACCGTCAGGCATAAATTTCACCGCGGTTGGGGCTCTCGGGATGACCGTGAACTGGACCGATAACTCGTCGAATGAAGCGGCGTTCATCATTGAGCGTTCGCTGGACGGCGAGAACTATTCCGTCGTAGCGTCCACAGCAGCGAATGCGACAAGTTTTGTCGATTCCGGATTAATGCCGAGCACGACATACCACTACCGCGTCTTTGCGATATCCGAAGGTGCGGTCAGTCCCGCGGTAAGCGGCTCGCAGGCGACCAACCCGACAGGCGTGGTCCAGGCAGTGCCGGGCGGCGGGCCGTGGAGCTCTCCTGCGACCTGGGCCGGCGGACAGGTGCCGACAGGCTCCGATGTAGTAGTCATTAACTCTGCCACCGTTACAGTTGATACCGACGCTACGGCATACGCTGTCAACGTTGGATCGACGCCTTCATTGAACGAAGGAAAGCTTTCGGGACGGAAAGACTTTGGAGTCGCGTCCAACCTTATTTTCGAGGCGGACACCGCACGGACGCTGACGGTCGTATCGAACGTAACTATCGCATCAGGCGCCGGCGTGCTCGGGCCCGTTTCGGGCACGGTCACTACGCACGTACTTTCGATCGGCGGCAACCTTACGAACAACGGTACGCTCGACCTGAGTACGAACGGAAATACGGCCGGCGTCGGTCTCGTATTCACGGGTGCTAACCAGGCAACGTTAAGCGGCAGCGGCCCTGTGACCGATGTCCGTGCGATCACCGTCAACAAGGGAACCTCGCGTGACAACGTCGTCGAGCTTTCAACGGCGACGTTTACCGTACAGGGAGCATCGACCGACAGTGCCACAGCGGGATATCTGACGATAACCAACGGTACTTTCAAGATCTCCGGCGCGTTTACAGCGGACCTGCGGACCTTCCCGGCCGCTGGATACACGATCCCGGCGAATGGCGGGTTCTGGATGAACAATCCGAACTACTCGGTGACCGGACAGAACGGATCCCCGACGGTCGCCGGACTGCTGCGTATGACGCAGGGTACCTTGAATATCGGAACTTCCACCGGGAACTCCATGGGCTTTAGCACCGGAAGCAGCATTAACGTCGAGGGCGGTGCAGTGAATTCGACCGGACGCTTCGGAGTGGCCGCGGCAGGCAATGCCATTACGTATCTCCAGAGCGGAGGTACGGTCACTGTACAGACCGTCGGCAACACGTCCACGACGCTTGCCGGTTTCGATATGGGAACGTCCACGGCGTCGTCCGTCACGCTCTCAGGCGGCAATATAGTCGTCCAGTTGGCAAATACCGGCGGATCAGGCCCGAGGGATTATCGTCACCAATCCGGCTCGGCGACGACAACGGGAGGCATCGCATCCGTCACCGGTACGATACTCCAGCTCGGCAATGCCAATTCCGGTACCGCAAAGACATTCACCATGCGGGGTGTCGTTCCGAACCTAGTGATCGATAACACGAGTGCCGGGCACACGGGTCAGTGGGATACCACATTGTCCAACTGGAACAACATTTCCCGAAACATTCTGGTGAATCCGGGAACGACGCTTAGTCTTGGGAACGTGATCTTCCTTTTCGCAGGCACGACGTTCACCAATAACGGTACTCTGGTGCATAACGGAGCAAGCAGCCGAACATATTTCTTCGGTGCCGGAAGCAACGCACCTCAGGTACTCGGCGGATCGGGGAGCATAACCGCGCCGCTTACGAGTATCGACTTCGATAACGCCTTCGGTGTCACGGTGAATATGCCGCTGATCGCGAACCGTGTGATCCTTTTCACCGGCGACATTAACAACTCCGGTAATTTGACGATCGGCAACGGCGGAGCGACCACGGCTACGGTACAGATCGGCAACACGACGACCGCGCTTGCTGCCGGCACGTTCGATCAGCAGGTCAACTTCAATCCGGGTAGCGGCGGTATCGTGTTCAGTTATCTCAGGACCACGGAGCCGAGAGTCACCGGGCCCGAGATCCCGGCATCGCGGACCATCACGAACCTGACTTACAACGATAACGATCCGACCCACACTCTCACACTCAGCGATGACCTGACCGTCACCGGTCTTCTGACGCTTACGGAAGGCCGAATTGTGACCGCGGGCAACACGCTGACCCATAACGGGGCGGCTACCCGCACGAACGGTTCCGTCGAGGGCGAACTGCGTCGGGAGTACGCGGCACCGGGTGCGTACACGTTCCACGTCAGCAAGAACGGCTACTCGCCGGTGATCGCGAACGTAACAGCCGTGACCGCTCCTTCGGCACTCACGGTGCAGGCGTTCGATTCGACCCTCGGAGGTTTCGACCCGGCAAAGACCATCTCTCGAAATTGGGATGTTCGGGAGACCGGAGACCTGACTGCTGACCTGTCGTTCGTTTACAGGGACGATGACGTCAACGGAAGCGAGGCCGATTACCGCGTATATCGCAGGACGAATGGCGTCGCGACGAACATGTGTCCGAGCGGCCCGTGCGTGAACGAAGGTTCCAACACCGGCGGACCGGTAACGGGCGTGACGGAATTTGCTTCACGATGGACAGTCGGTGAGGACCAGACAACGACCGCGGCTGTTATTTCCGTCGTCGGCCGTGCATTCCGGGGTGCCGAATTACCGGTCAGCAATGCAAAGGTTACGATCTCCGGCGGCAATCTGCCGGAACCGATAACCGTTGTAACTCCAACGTTCGGCTGGTTCGTGTTCCATAACATTCCCGTCGCGGGTTCGTATACGATCACCGTTTCCCACGCACGCTATACGTTCGCTCCGGTCGTGATATCGGGCGAGGAGGACCTCGGCGATCTCCAGATCTTTGCTACGCAGGACTAGGTATCGACGGGACGTTTGATGAGAGAGGCGGGCAATGCTCGCCTCTCTTTTTATTTATTCTCGAAGGATCTCTGCGACCTGCTTTGAGAAGCGGCAGCGGCGAGCATGATCAATGTTAGGAGGACGCAGAACACGGGAATAACGAGCATTGCTGACTGCAATCCGACGCCGCGGAAAGGTTCGAGAGCGGCTGCGGTCGTTTCCGTGTCACCGGCGAGAGCGGCTGCGTTGCGCGTAAAGTGATAGCTGATCATCCCGACGACGTAAGGGCCGAGAGCTCCGCCGAGCAGGTACATTGCCATGAAGTAAAGCGACATTGCGGTGCCGCGGAGTTGCGGCTCGGTGACGTCGGCGATGGCTGCGTACGTGATCGAGTAATAGAAATACATCAAGGCGAAGGCACCGCCCATCGCAACGAGGAAAAGCGATGTGCTGCCCGCTTCGGCCAGGATCGCGGTGACGAAAAGCGGGATCGAAAGAAGTGTGGCAAGCGCGACGATGATCAAACCGCCGTTCGTTCGCCAACGTTTTGCAAGATCACCGACGATCCCGCCGAGGATCAGGCCCGGCAGCGTGAAGACGCCGTTGACGAGCATCGCGATGATGTTGGCGTCGCGGATGTCCAGGCCGTGGTACCGCATCAGGTAGGGCGTCATGAACGACGAAAGAGCATAGAGGCTGAAATTGTGGACGGCTCCGGAAAGTATCAGCCAGATCATTACGCGGTTGCGGAGGATCGTTCGGTACGGGCTTTCAATACCGGCCGTCGCGGATGTGGTTCGCGCTGCGACGCTGCTGCGGCTGGGTTCGCGGATGAATAATGCCATCAATGCGAGCAATAACCCCGGAGCACCGGCGACAAAGAACGCATATCGCCAGCCGTACTCGCGGGCAACAGTTCCGCTAACGTAAAAACTGAGCGCGATGCCGACCGGCAACCCGAGCATGAAGATGCTCATCGCGCGGGCACGTTTTTCGGCAGGGAACAGGTCGCTGATCAGCGAGGTTGCGGCGGGAGCACACGAAGCCTCGCCTACGCCGACGCCGAGCCTCAAAAGAAATATCTGCCAATACGTATGTGCGATGCCGGAAGCGGCCGTGAAGAGGCTCCACGCGAAAACGCCGGCCGCGAGTATCTTTTTACGCGAGATGCGATCTGCGAGCCGGCCGAAGGGAATGCCGACGAACGCATATAAGAGTGTAAATGCGGTGCTCAAAAGGCCGAGCGACGTATCGCTCAGGGCAAACTCTTTGCGGATGGGCTCGCCGACCGCTCCGATGATCAGGCGGTCAAAGAAATTGACCGTGTTGATCAGGAACAGCACGATCAATACGAACCACTTGGCACCGGAACCCGTGTTTGCGTCGGTCATAGCGAAGTCTGAGAGGTGAAATTGAAATCCTACGATTTACTGCTACAATTGGCGAGTGCCGCTGAAGAACTTTTTAGCCATCCTCTCGCTATTCCTCACGCTCCAACTCGCGACCTCATGCTCGGGAACCGCCGGAAACACCAATACGGCGATCGCAAACGGCGATGCGAACGAGAACTCAAACGCCGCGAGATCGGTGAACGACAAGCCCGAAGAACTCGGGATGCTCATCACGCTTCCGTTCGAGCCTACCGAGGCCATCTGGCGTGAATATCCGAATTCGGAAAACGCCGCCGAGCGAAAGCTAAAGGCCGTGATGCGTTTCGAGCCAGCTGACGCAAATAAGCTGGCCGAAGAATCCGCAAAGGCAAAACCGCCGGTGAATACAGAACTCGAAAGTGATGAGTGGTTTCCCGAGGAACTTATCGCGCAAAGCGACATGAACGAAGGCTCGAAGCTGAGAGGGCAGGAGTTTGCCGCCGACGCTATGCTGCTGCCGCCGTTCACGCGCGGGCGGCTTGTCCGGATAGAGAACACCGATTACTTCATTCTCGAAGCCTTCAAACCGAACAGCTAAGCGATCTCAAACCGCTTCAGGCGGCGATAAAGCGTCGAGAGATCGATTCCGAGAATCTTCGCGGCTGCCACCTTGTCGCCGTCGACCGAATCCATCACCTCCAAAATATACTTCCGTTCGATCTGCTCGAGTGTCGCGCGTTCTGCGACATCGCCGATGGCTGCTGAGTGCAGCTTTGGCGGCAGGTCGGCAAGCGTTATCTCGTCTCCGCTGAGCACGAACGCGCGTTCGATGGTGTTCTCAAGCTCTCTGACGTTGCCCGGCCAATCGTAGTTCTTTAACGCATTGAATGCGTCCTCGCCGATCGGCTTTTGCGGAAGGTTCTGGTTGCCCGCAGCCTTTGCCGAGAAGTGTCTGACGAGCAGCGGGATGTCTTCGCGGCGTTCTCTGAGCGGCGGGAGTTCGATCTCGACGACGTTCAGACGGTAGAAAAGGTCTTCGCGAAAGCGTCCGGCGGCGACTTCTTCTTCCAGGTCTCGGTTTGTCGCGGCGACTATGCGTGCGTCGAACTTCACAGGCGTTGAAGAACCGACCGGAGTCACCTCGTGCTCCTGCAAAGCCCTCAGCAGCTTCACCTGCAGCGGCATCGGCATTTCTCCGATCTCGTCGAGAAACACCGTACCGCCCTCGGCAGAGCGGAAGAGGCCTTTCTTTTCGGTGACGGCTCCAGTGAACGCGCCTTTGGTGTGTCCGAACAGCTCGCTTTCGAGCAGGGATTCCGGCAACGCACCGCAGTTGACCGCGAGGAAAGGTTTCGCGGAGCGGCTGCTGTTGAAGTGAATCGAGCGGGCGATCAGCTCTTTGCCCGTGCCGCTTTCGCCGCGGATCAGGACGGTTATGTTCGTGTCCGCGACCTTTTGCACGATGTCAAAAACGCCTTTGAGGCCGAGCGATTCGCCGATTATCTCGGAGAAATTGTAAAAGCGATTGAGCTCACGTTTCAGGGCACGGTTCTCGCGAAAGAGCTCACGCTGCGCGATGGCGTTGCGGACCGATTGCAGCACGTCCTCATTCACAAACGGCTTCGTGATGTAGTCGTACGCGCCTTTCCGCAGTGCCGCGATCGCCGAATCGACCGACGAATACGCCGTCATGATGATCACCAACGCGTCCGGGTCCATCGACTTGATCTGGTCGAGCAATCCGATGCCGTCCATGCCCGACATCTTGATGTCGCTGAGCGTTACGGCGACGTCGTTCTCCGGCAAGATCCGCAGGGCAGCCTCTGCACTGTCTGCGGTGAACACCTCGTAGCCCTCGCCCTCGAGCAGCTTCCGCAGGATCGTCCGCATCAGCTCCTCGTCCTCAACCACAAGTATCGATCGCTTCGTCATTAACCCTAGATTCTGCAATTAAATCTTTGAATAGACAAAACTGAACCGTTGATGCACCCACAGACATTGCGGGAATCGAGACAAAAACAAACTGTCTCGTTTTAAATTAAACATGTCGCCGGACATCTAACGTTTGTCGCTAGACATGAAGGTTTTGTCACCAGACATGAAGCTTTTGTCATCAGACATGAAGCCTTTGTCATCAGACATCAAGCGTTTGTCACCAGACATTAAGCGTTTGTCATCAGACATCAAGCGTTTGTCACCAGACATCAAGCGTTTGTCACCAGACATCAAGCCTTTGTTACATGAAAATAGGCTTGTGTTTGCAGACAGCCGCCAGCTATCAGCCGCGAGCTGCCAGACCGGTGCTCCGAACTTACGGCCTACCGCTTACTGCTAACTGCTCACGGCTTACCGCTTCTGCTCGCCACTGCCGCGTCGTTCGTGTTAGCATCAATAAAATTCTCCTGGATCGCTTTTTACATGCATTTTGCGGGTTCAATTTTTCTCACGGCGGCGATATTACTGTGTTCGGCAGCGGTCTTTGGCCAGCAGACGAACCCTGTCGAACGGCAGGTCGCGAACCCGATAACTGACACTCCGAATATCAATCCCGTCTCGCCGCAGCAGAACATCGCGGCACCCAAACCGAAGCCCGGGTTCGACCCCGAAGGCGGCGACGGCGAAGTTGTCGTCTATTCGCAGCAACAGGCCGTGCAGGGCGTCGAAGGCAAACGGATAATCACCTATTCGGGGAATGTCGACGTGCGATACGGCATCTACCGCATGCAGGCGGACAAGATCGTGCTCTACGAAGAGGACGGCCGCATGGAAGCCGAGGGCAGCGTCGTCTTCGACCAGGGCGACGACCAGCGAATCACCGGTGCAAAGGCCGTCTGGAACCTGAAAACGAAGCTCGGAGTGTTCGAGGACTCGACAGGATTTACGAATCAGACCGACGACGGGACCGTTCTCTACTTCACCGCAGACCGCGTCGAACGCGTCTCGCTCGATGAGGTCGTCGTGACGAAAGGGAAGTTCACGGCATGCGATGAGGCAGTGCCGAAATGGTCCTTTACCGCAGACGAAGCGAGGGTCAAGGCCAACGACCGCGTGAAACTCAAAGGGGCGAAGTTTCGGCTAAAGGACGTGCCGATCATCCCCGTGCCGTATGCGTCGATCCCGATCAAAGAACGCGACCGCGCGAGCGGATTCCTGACGCCCGCGATCGGCTACTCGGCGAACAAGGGCCTGCGGCTTTCGGGCGCGTACTTTCAAACGCTCGGCCGCTCAGCGGACGTTACTTTCCGCACGGATGTTTACACTTCCCGCGGCCTCGGCTACGGCCTCGACCTGCGAACCCGGGCGAACTCGCGATCGTTCTTCAACTTCGGCTTTTACGCGGTCAAAGATCGCATCTTCGGCGACGATGCCAGCCCCGAAAACCCTGATCAGGGCGGCTCGATCGTTTACGCCGAGGGGGTGCATTACTTCCAGAACGGCTTCACCGCTGCCGCCGACGTCCGCCTAACATCGAATCTCGCATTCCGACAAGTGTTTTCCGACGGCGTCCAGCAGATCATCTCGCCGATCGAGGTCTCGCAGGCCTTCGTCAACAAAAGCTGGAACAACTACACGCTGAATCTGCTCGCACGTTCACAGGTTATTTCGATCCCGGGCATCAGGATCAAGACACGAAACCTGCCGAGCTTTCAATTCGAAAAGCGGCCGTCGATGATCTCGTTCCTCAAGCCCCTCTACTTTTCGTTCAAGGCCGGCGTCGAGGGCGTTTCGCGGCGAGAAGAGGCGGATAGCGTCGGAACATTCCAAACGCAGATGGGCTATGACCCGGTCGTCTCGCCGGCACTCGGCCAGCGTTTCGACCTCTATCCGCAAGTTACGCTGCCGATCAACACGAAGTACGTAAACTTTACAGCCAGCGGTGCATTTCGCGTAACCTATTATTCGAATTCGTTCAACGACATGCGTCGCGTCGTCGGCCGCGACCTGATACGCAAGTACGGCGAATTTGAGTTCGATGTCAGGCCGGTCGCATTGGCGAGGAATTTCTACGGAAAGAATAATGCGTTCAAGTTCCGGCACGTGATCGAGCCGTATCTGACGTACCGCTACATTAAGGGCGTCGATAACTTTCAGCGGATCATCCGATTCGACTACCTCGATACGATCACGGATACGAACGAGATCGAGTTCGGTGTGATCAACCGTATCTATACGCGGAAATACGCTGAGGCGGTCACCGGCGAGGCCCAGCAGCGTTTGCGGGACGCCGGCACGACCGCGTCGGATTCGCTCTCGGTACAGCCTTACGAGATCTTTAGCCTTGCGGTAAGGGGCAAATATTTCTTTGATCGAAGTTTCGGCGGAGCTCTCGTGCCCGGCCAGCGAAACCAGATCGCCTCGATAACGGCGTTGAGCTTTTACACCTTCGGCGGCGTTCCGCGAAGGTTTTCACCGCTGAATATCGACATGACCTATCGCCCGCAGCGAACCGTGTTCTTCAATGCGAGGGCCGACGTAAGCACTAGCGGCGATGCTGTGCGGGCGGTATCGGCGACGGTTGGTTACGACACCTCGTTCCTTAAGATCTTTCAGACGTTTTATTACACCCGGGCGATCGACCTCGTCCCGTCGCTTGCACAATACGCAAACAAAGCCGGTAAGGAACCGGGAACGCTTCGCGGCTCGCAGTGGAGTCCTTCGGTTTTCATTGGTAATCGCGACAAAGGGCTTTACGGCGGTGCGTCGGTGTTTTTCGATTTTGAGAACCGGCGTGCGACCAGGCTTTCACCTCTGATTTCTTCGCTCTATACTCTCGGCTATTCCGGCGATTGCTGCGGGATGGCGGTCCAGTATTACACCTTCAACGTCGGTGCGAGAAACGAGAACCGTATCGTTTTCAGTTTCCGGTTGAACGGCATCGGCTCCTTCGGTACGGAACAATTCGGCCAGGGGCTTCGTTAGCGGCCCGCGGCCTTTTGGGCGAGCGAGCTGTAATATTCGATCGGAGCAAGTTCGTCCGTCGGCGGCGGGACATTCGGGCCGTTCGGAAGTGTTATCTCAGTTGCGAGCAGCTTTGCTATGTAGTCATCTGACGCGGTCGAACGGATTGGTTCTGTCGAGTTACGTGCGACCATGATCACGTTCTGAACGGCATCGTCGTTTTGTTCAGGGCGGACCTTAAAGGACCTTACGTCCGGAAACATCGAGCGGTAGACCGCGACCTGCGAATGAAGAAATAAACTCCCATCGCCCGTGATCGCTGAGCCCACATTGAAGATCACAACCCCATCGTCTTTCAATATCCGCTTTATATTTGCGGCTGCCTCGATCGTGGTCAGCTGAAACGGCACCGAGAAAAGGGAACCGAACGCGTCGATGAAAACTGCGTCGTACGTGCGATCTGGCGCGTTATTAACGAACACCCGCCCGTCCTCGTGAGCGATCGAAAGTCGCTCATCACGTTGCAGGCCGAAGTACTTTTCGGCTGCGGCCGTCATTCCAGGATCGATCTCGGCTACGTCTATCCTCGCCGTCGGGTACTCTTTAAGGTAGTCCTGTGGAAATGAGTAGCCGGCACCGCCGATCATAAGCGATCGTTCGAAGCCCGGCCGGAAATGGCGGACAAGGTGATAGAACTTCGTGTATTCCAAAGCAAGGTCGTCGCCGTCGAGATACCTCGCCGACTGAACGTAATGCGGGTCGACCATCATCACCTTGAGTTCGCGGCTTACTCTGGGATCAACGCTATCGAATATCCGGATCCGGCTATATTCGGTATCCAGATCAACGAAATTATTCGTTCGCCAAAGAAAGTATGTCCCGAGTTCATGGGCGGCGATGCCGAAAACGAATAGCGTTAACGCACCGATTGTATTCCGGGTGAGGCTTAAACCGCCGAGAAGCACTGCAAACAGGAAAAGGGTTCCGGTGACCAGATATAAAGTACGTACACTTCCAACAAATGGGATAAGAACGAAACCCGCCGCAAAGGTCCCGGCAATACTGCCTAGCGTGGAAAGTGCGTAGAGCCTTCCGACGGTCTTTCCACTGCTTTCAAGAGCTAGCAGCCTAATTTTTGTCGCATACGGAATAACGAACCCCAACGCGACGCTTGCGGGCGCAAACAATATCAGGGCCGCAAGCACTGACCGAAACTCGAGGCCCGCGGGGAACGCCGCGACCATCGTCATGATGACGTCTTTGCCGAGTATCGTCGCCGAAACCAGACCGCCGGCAACAAACAAAGCGGAGGCCAGCGCGCGCACGCTCGGTACCCTATCGGCCCACGAACCGCCGAGCCAGTATCCGAGGCTTAGTGCCGCGAGTATGACACCGATCAAACTGGTCCAGACGTATGTAGAAGCTCCGATATACGGGGCAACGATCCGCGAACCTACGATCTCATAGATCATCACGAGCGCGCCGCAGACAAAAACGGTGACTTCGAGAAGCGGTCCCGGCCCGGGCGGAGTTTTAAGTTCGTCAGACATAGAAAATGCCCTGTTTCGGTATGACTCGATTCTACCAAAACAGGGCTGTGCTTTAGGAATTACCTTGCTCAGAGGCTAACTCAGGCTGATGCCGTTTTTTTTTCCTCGGCATTGATGTAGGTAAGCCAGTCGGCTCCAAACGGAGCGGGCCTTTCGGCACGGATGACCTTGAAGAATTCTTCCTGAATACGCTCGGTGATCGGGCCGCGTTTGCCGGGGCCCACCGTGATGCGGTCGACCGAGCGGATCGGAGTGATCTCAGCAGCGGTGCCGCTAAAGAAGAGTTCATCCGCAAGATAAAGAGCACCACGCTGGATCGTGGTCTCCACGACCTCGATGCCCAATTCGCGTGCGATCTGAATTACCGAATCTCTCGTGATACCCGGAAGGATCGAAGCTCCGAGCGGCGGAGTTATTAGGCGGCCGCCGTTAACGAGAAAGAGGTTTTCGCCGGAACCTTCAGAGACCATTCCGCGGTCATCGAGAGCGATACCTTCGGAAAAGCCGCCGAGCAGTGCTTCCATCTTGATGAGCTGCGAATTCATATAATTCGCACCAGCTTTCGCCATGGTGGGCAGCGAATTTGAGGTGATTCGCGTCCAGCTTGAAACACAGACGTCAATGCCGTTTTCTAGAGCCTCATCACCGAGGTACTTGCCCCACTGCCATGTTGCGATGTATGCATCGACCGGGTTCGGGAACGGATTAACGCCGAATGCAGGCTTGTCTTCGTCGAGCCCGCGCACGATGAGTGGGCGAATATAGCACTCATCAAGTTCGCTATCGGCGATCAGTTCGACAGTCGCGTCACAAAGTTGTTCACGAGTGTACGGCGTCTCCATGCGATAGATCTTCGCCGAGTTGAGAAGCCGCTGCATATGCTCAGGAAGGCGGAATACTGCAGAGCCTTGAGACGTTCTATAACAACGGATGCCTTCGAAAACGCTCGAACCATAATTAACAACGTGCGACATCACGTGGATCCGTGCGTCGTCCCAGTTGATCAGTTCTCCGTTTTTCCAAACCTTCGATGCGATCTTCATTGTTTCTACGTCTTTTCCTGCCATATCTTTCAAATTCCTTTACTGCTGAGATTGCCAATTTTATGACCAAATGCTTCGGGCTAGTAATGTGCTGGTGAATAGGTAAGAGGATGCCGGCCGGCAAAAATGACCCGAAGTAATAGGATAATATATGAGGCCCGCAACCGCAACTATTACCCTTCGTTATGCCTGTCTCTTATACACATCTCCGAGC
>JAUCQE010000625.1 GCA_030372865.1 Pyrinomonadaceae bacterium | reverse complement strand
GCTCCTCGCCTGCCGACCAGCCGAGCAATGCCAGGAAATTACGGAACGCCTCCGCAAGAAAGCCTGCGTCGCGGTAGGTCGTCATCGAGACCACCTCGCCGTGCTTTCGCTTTGAGAGCTTGCCCTTGTTCGGCGCCATTATCAGCGGCAGGTGGGCAAATGCCGGCGGCGTCACGCCGAGCGCTTCATAAATGAGTATCTGCTTGTGCGTGTTCGTCAGGTGGTCCTGCCCGCGGATGACATTGGTTATCTTCATCTCGATGTCATCGCAGACGACCGCAAGGTTGTAGAGCGGATGCCCATCCGAGCGGAGCAGCACCAGGTCTTCCGTTTCCGAGTAATCGCGTTCCTGAAGGCCGTAAACGCCGTCCTCGAACGAGGTCTTGCCCTCGACAGGAACCTTGAGCCTGATCGCAAATGGCTCTCCGGTGGCCGCGCGTGCGTCGGATTCCTCACGCGAAAGATCGCGGTACTGGTTGTCACGCATGTCCTTGTCGCCGCCCGCGGCGCGTGCGCGTTCCTTTATCGCTTCCTTTACGTTCGCATCCGACGGAGCCTCTTTCGGAGTGAAATCTCGGTAAGCTTTTCCTTCTTCCAAAAGACGTTTCGCGGCCGCGCGGTGCTTGTCAGCGTTGTCGGACTGAAAGACGATCTCCTCGTCCGGTGAGAACCCGAGCCATTCGAGCCCCTCAAGGATCGACCGGGTCGATTCCTCGGTCGATCGGGCAAGGTCCGTGTCCTCGATCCGAAGCAGGAACTTGCCGCCAGTATGGCGAGCGTAAAGGTAATTGAAAAGTGCGGTCCGGGCGGAACCGATATGAAGGTACCCGGTCGGCGAAGGTGCGAATCTAACTCTTACAGACATAAAGAGAGATTTTCACTGAAAGCCGCGGAGAACGCAAAGCTATGCACCCACGCAGGCTGATTTGTCGCCTTGCTTACTGACCCCGCGAGCGTCGGGGAATATCATCACCAAATGAATATGTATGTGAAACTTGCCATCATGTCGGTGCTCTCGTTCATCGCGATGTACATCTTGATGTACGCGATGGTCGACACGCTTGCGGACGCCTATCTAAGTGCCACGAGAGCTTATATGGCCGCGTCGATGACAGCGCCGATGCTGATATTCGCGATATTGATAATGGGTTCGATGTATAAGAACAAGAAGGCGAATATTGCGATCCTAGTAGGCGGGCTGGTCCTGCTCGTTGTTGCTGTGTACGCGATGCGAGACCAAACGGCGATCAACGAAACGCAGTTTCTGCGGTCAATGATCCCGCACCACTCGAGCGCGATATTAATGTGCGAGAATCCGCGGCTGCAGGAACAGCAGGTCAAGGACCTTTGTGCGCAGATCATTGAGTCACAGAAGTCCGAGATCGAGGAAATGAATGTAATGCTTGCCGGCCGTTAGGCCGATGCTCGCTGAAACACTGGATCAGGTTTCCGCGGGTACCTTTAAAGATAGCTTTCGTAAAAACGAAAAGAGCTGTAAGTCTTTTTAAGGGACCAACAGCTCTCGAACTTGATGGCGGAGACGACAGGATTCGAACCTGTGGTACCCTTTTGGAGTACAACGGTTTAGCAAACCGCCGCTTTCAGCCACTCAGCCACGTCTCCGCACGGCCGGTAAAAGCGAATCTCAATTCTAGCCGACGAGCAAACTTTGTCAAGGCTTGGGGCATCTTAGGGACCAAGGCGTACACCGTCAATCGCTTGACACAATTGCTTTTTGCCAACAGAATAGCAGAGTTGCTGGGAAAGGCGGCGTTTTCGTCGTTTCTGTTGCAAAATTTGCGTCGCAGATCTGTACTGCGGCCGTTTCGTTCGTGCGGTCTCCCCGCTTGTAAGATGAAGTTTTTCACCTGCAAAAACAATATCTTTGCTCCGATGGTGCTGCTCGCGGTCGCGGGCCTTGTGACCGCTGCAACTCCCGTCTCCGCCGCTACCTCTACAACTACCGTTACAACAAATTCTAATCTCGGGGTGATCAAGGGCGTCATCCGCGACCAAAGCGGAAACCCGATCGCCGATGCAACGGTCGCTCTTTTCCGGATCGGCACCACCAAGGTGCTCCGCGAAGTACGCTCAGCCGCAGACGGCTCGTTCCTGCTACGTATACTTCCCGGAAAATATTCCGTTCTTGCCGTCGCCCAGGGATTCAATC
>JAUCQE010000624.1 GCA_030372865.1 Pyrinomonadaceae bacterium | reverse complement strand
GATTGACTGGGCCCCCCAACGTCCTTATCAATGGCTACAGAGTTTCGTCGGTAATTTTGGCCTCTTTGATTGAGACGCTCTCGCCGTCTGTCACAACACCGCCGGCCTCAATGCTACTGTCGTTCGTTGCTAACCGACCGGCACCCGCAGCAGCGGCGCCAACGCCCGCAGTGTAGACAACGTTTCCTCCGGATTTTAGCTGTTGGGCGATGTCAGCCTTTAATGATTCGTGAGCGATCGTTGCGCTTTGCGCTGCTAGTTCGGCCTTCACCTTGTCAACCCACGAATGCTCCACGACAGCCAGGATCGCTGAAGATCCCGGGGTTAAACTCTCACCAATGTCCTTCATCGTGATTTCGATGGGCAGTCCTGACAATTTGCCTGCAAGGGTTCCGAGAACACCGCCGCCAACCGCTGCCAGGCCAACCGGTCCGGCAAGCAATCCGATCGCACCTCCGACGATTCCACCGGTCAAAAAACCTGCGGCCTTCCGGCTTCGTGTGCGGCTGTCTGTGACCTCGAGTTCACCATCGACATTCTTGGTTACGACCGCGGCATCCACGAGGCTGATCGTTCCAGCCGCCTCGCCCTCTTTTAATCCATTCATGGCATTCGCTGCCCGTTCGGTCGTGCTGAACGCCGCTACAATTAGCTGAATTGGTGTTTCGCTCATATCGTCATTTCTCCTTGTAAAATACCCCCGTAACCGCTTTGCACAAGTCCGCCGGGGAAACCCGGACCCGGCAGTCTTCAACCCGGGATCTCCGGGGTTAGAGCCTAGCTACTACTTGCGGCGCCGCTCTCAGCACCTGAAAGGCCGCGAATGCGGATACCTAGAATTATTGCCGAAACCCCGTATGCCATCGCGTACAAAGCGATTAGCCAAACCATTCCGATCGCAGCCGTTGCCGGATTGAAGAAAAGAATGATGCCAACGGCTATTGAAAGCAGGCCACCGAGCACCAACATCCACTCGTTGTCGATCTCCTTGCGAACCCTGACTGCTGCAATTATCTCGAGGATCCCTCTTACGACCGACCAGAACGCAAATACATGAATCAGTGCGATCGCCGTTGAACCTGGGAAAACAAAACAGTAAATACCAACGATCAAACTAAGAACTCCGGAGAGAAGCAGCCCCCATGCTCTGATCGATCCGCCGGCCCATATGGCGGCGATACCGTCACCGAGTACGTAGATGCCGTAGATCCAGACAAGCGAAACGATGGTTATGCCTGGCATCGCGAAAGCGCTGAAACCAAAAAATATCGCTATAATGCCGCGTAGAATAACAAGCCACCATGTGCTTGCAAGGGAATCGGTCAATGAGCCAGAGTTCATAGCAATCTCCTTAATCTGTTGTCTCTTCTTGGTTTCGGAAAAAGCGACGCGATCGATCGCTCGTTTCATTCTTCGACGGGTTAGGTGCAGCTATTTGCAGCCGCAAGCAAGATCCATTTTTGATATGGCCGCTCGATGCTACATTTGCCGGTCTGAGCCGCACGACCGGATTACTCTCCCGACAAACCAACACGCGGTCTGCATCCGTTCACTTGTGGATGTTCATTCGTTGTGTGTCGGAACAGTCCGGAACATTTGACTCGACCGCCATGAGCACATACCCGGGTCTCTAATTCCGGTAAGCCTCATCTGAGTACTGGCCGTCTTAACGCGCATTGGTCTCGTCAATTACTTCATCAATGAGGTCCTTTCCGGTCTGACTTCAGCGTTATTTTTCGCTTTCCAAACTTTAGCGAGAGTCTCGCTGCAGCAATGCATTCGGAAACTGCGAAAAAACGCTTGGGGTCCAACTAAGTACGGACCATTGAAAAATGCTTTGGAAGAAAATATTAGAATGGACCTGGCCCTGATACATCCGCCACAGTACGTATTTTGTTTACGTAAGACTACGTAAAAAAACTGATATCGATTGAAGCGCTGATTCGCGTATTCGACATGAACATTCGCGAATTTGTGCAGACCCAACCCGGTCGTCGGACGGATCAATCAACAGCTCCCAGAATCGGCGGTTCGTCGCCTTATCCGCTCAACCAAATGTTGCGTTAGGCCGAAAACGATCCCGCTGCCGTCACCAGATCAAAAGAAAATGCCCCGCGATCACGCGGATTTGGCAATGCTAAATCGGTCATCTGACAGGTATCGTGAAGATCGGTGCGTTCTCCCCGGCTTTACTCTCACCTAGACTAAATAGCAGCAAGACGATCGAGAAAACTCTCTTCGACTTTAGGTCGCGATCATCGATCGTGAACCAGTGATCCCGGTACTTGACTGAAACAAACGCGTTTGACGGCCGCTTTGCCGACGCGGTTACCTTGAAGAGCCCTGTTGATAATCCGCTGCCCTTGGACCGCGAGCGCGTTGAAGATTTGAACGCCTGCTCGGCATCCTCAGGCGGTACGTCAACCTGCATTGCAAGCGATCCGATAGCCTGTATCAACGAGCGCGTCCTGATCGCGATCTCCGACTTGTCCGGGGCACGGTTGCCGAAGATCAGCCTGAATTCATTAGCGCTTGGGTCTAGCTTCAAAAGCGTCTTTAGTTCATCAATTGAATCCTTTGTACGTTCAGTGCGATTCTCTGGATCGAAGGCAAGCACGGGTACGTATTCCTTATCGGAACCGACTTTCATAACCAATGACATTGCCTCCGCTTTCTGGAGATCCCGGAACAACTCAGCAACTCTGAAGAATTCGGAATCGCCATCATAATGCTCATCATCGCTGATCGTGTCGTTTCGAAGGCCGTTGATCGAGGAAGCCGTCGTGAGAATGATCAAGTCGGCGGCATAGCCGGAACCAGCGGCAAAAAAGACGACCTCGGGCGGGAGCGGCGTCATCAGACCTCGCACGAATTGATTGCTGTTCAGTGGGGTGTAAGTGATCGTTGGCCTATTAGCCGTCCCACCAGAGCCACCCAGGCTGAAGGTTTTCGGTCCGATGCTTGCAGAAACGGAACCTGGTGCCTGAAAGTCATAGCTGTTGATGATCTGCCCGACTTCGACGAAAGTCGGCATATCGAGGTAGCGCATCTTGACGACGTTCAAAAGCATCTGCTCCTTCATTGAATCGCTGATGGCCCTGCTGAAATCGATGCGATCACCCCGTATCGTTTTTGCACCCTTCCTGGGACATCCTGTTGCCAACACAAGAAGGCTGATGAGGAGAACAGCCATTATTCTTGAATCAAAGCGGATTAAACCGGTGATCACTGTAAACATAATCAAGCTTCCAAACCTTCTTAATCTGTAGATTTCCGGATTTTCTCGCGTCCTGCATCGCGGCCATTCTCAGTTGATTCACCGTAATGCAAGTAAAGATTTCGCTGCGGAAATGGGATCTCGATATTGGCCGCCTTCAGTGCTTTGAATACCGCCGATGAGATCTCGCTCTTTATGGGCCCGATCTGAAGTGGATCTTTTGTCCAGACGAGAAGCTTGAAATCGAGTGTTTCCTCACCAATAGAGCTAAGGAGTGCCATCGGAGCCGGGAACGGCAGAAGGTCATTTCGGCCGGACGGAGCGTCGCGGAGGAGCTGAATAATCATTTCCGGGTCGCTGTCGAGCGCGACGCCGACCTCGATCTCGATCTTCTTGCGATCGAAAGAACGGCTCAGGTCAATGACATCCTCCGAGATCAGATGGCTGTTGGGCACGATCACATCCGAACCGTCATCTTTTTGTAGTACGCTTGCCCGCAAGCCGATCCGGCGAAGTGATCCAACATGGTTCTCGAGCTGGACGGTGTCGCCGACCTTGATCGGTCGTTCGAAAAGAAGGATCAGCCCGGAAACGAAATTGTTGATGATGTTCTGAAGTCCAAAACCGATACCGACGCCCAACGCACCCGCAACAATGGCAAACTTGGTCAGATCGACCCCAAGCTCTGCCAATGCGATCAAGAAGCCGATCGTTAGTACGACGTAATGCAGTAGTGTCGAAACGGTGTATGATACGCCGCTTCCGAGATCCACGTTCGGATAGATGTACTCCGCCAAAAGGAACTGAAGGAATCTTGAAAGGAGAGAAGCGATCCAAAGTGTGGCGACAACCAACACAAGATCGCCGATCGAGATCTCTAAATTGTCGATCGAGAACGACCAGGACACGATGCCATGAATCGCGTCGCGCACAGATTGCTGCAGAGAAAGGAGCTGCAGCGTATTGACTAGCCAAAAATAGATCGCTACCCACTTTATTGCCTTTCCGGCCTTACTCAGTATCAAGTCGCGATTATTCGCTATTAATCCTATGTTTGCGAGCGACGGGCTTCGCAGGATGAAAGCAACAATTCCTCTTGCGATCTCCGCAGCTACATACAAGAACATTGCCGCATATGTGCTTCCCAAGAGTCCATCTGCCAAAACGTTCGCAAGGTTCATGAAGCCCAGAACAGCCGCAATGAATGTTGTCGTAAAGATCGCGACCAAAAAGGGTGCGGCTTTACGGATAAAGCTCAAAAGCCCCTTGTGCCGGCCGTTAACATCATCAGACCCCGGATTACCACGTATGAACCACGCGAGGAAACCGATCGCTGTCAGCATCTCAAGCAGTAGAACGATGCGCGCCGTTAACGGCTGCACTGACAGCAGCTCGCGAACCTCGTCCAATATGTAGAACGCTACGAGGAGATTCAATATTGCGAACAGTTTCCGGTCGACCAGCCGACGTGCGAGCACGACCACCGGTACCAGGATCAAAGCTCCATTGATGGTCCGCAGCAATTTTGGAGCACTGGGGTATATCCAATCACTTAGTAGGATCGTGATGATCACGCTCGAAAGCACCGGAGACCTTAACACCTCTCTCGTTGCACTCGTTGCGGAAGATTCAACCTCGTCAACTTGAAAGCGACCTCCAGCCCAATAAAGTGTGGCGGTGATCATCAAGAACACAAGTGCTTGGAACACTAATCGGCTCGACTGCTCCCTAGTGTATAACCGGAACTCTTCCAGCTGTGTTGAAAGTGACTCGCGGACTCGTCCGGCAATGGAGTGGCCGGAAATCGCCGATTCATCGGCCGACCAGAGCGGTTCACGGTCTTGCTGAAACAGGTTGTCGATTATTGACGTGTGTATGGCCGCTATCTCGTCCAGTGGCTTGCTGATCCTCGCCTCAAGGTCGCTCACCTGAGTGCGAAGTGCAAGCAGTGAAGCCAATTGGCCGTCCACCTCCCGTCTTGTGGTGCGAATCACGTCGATCGTCGCTTTGACCTTTTCAACGACCTCCGCAGGAGCGGGGGTTATTGAAACTTGACTATTTGATGCTGGCAGGTTTCCGGTGATGCCCGCGAGGGTTCGGTTCCACGTGTCTTCGAGCTTGTCGAACTCAGCCGCGTTCTTGTCCTGGGCATCGATCCGGGCACGCAACTCGATCTTCCAATCCGGGATCTCGTCACCAAGTGTCTTCCAGTTCTTTTCAAGGACGCGTATGTCGCGAAGGGTCAAGCGTTCGCCGAGTCTCGCCGCGATCTCAGCTTCACGCTCCTCAACTTGACGGCCTAACTCCGGAAGCTTTGACCGGATCATCCGGGTTGCATCCGATTCCGCCAGGGAAGCGCGAATATCTTGTATTTTAGTCGCTACCGCTTCTGATTCTGGGACGACCGTGGCGAGCGAAACCGGGGTCGGGGTTGGTGATGGTGTTGGTGCAACTGACTGATTCGTATTTGCAGGGGGCGGCAATGGAGCCTGAGCCTGAACGGCCTGAAAGCAGAACGCGAGAGCGGTCGAAGTCAGACATCGCCAAAATATTCTTGCGGGCCGCGTCATCGAAAATCCGTCGAGATCTGCAATGGATACAATATGATCAACTAGACAGCGCTTCGTGGTGATAAAGCCACCGGCCGTCGATGCCATTTAACGTACGGGGAGAATACAACCGCATTGACGAGCGTGCACAAAATAACGGCTGCTGCGAAATTCTGGCCCGGGTAATTTGCGGCCGCAATGCTTAATGCGAGCGCCAGATGCCTGCTAGCACAGGAGAACGCAAGCACGATCGACCTCTCAGGCGCCGGTCCGCCAAGGAAGTGACCGGCGGCGAGCGCAAAGAAGTTGAACGCAATGAACAGAAGGACCGAACTCAGATTCAGAAACTCCCAAACCAGCGGTAATGTAATAACCAGAATCACCAACACTGTGATTCCCAGCACCGCGTTTGCCAGTTTAATGAGGGGAGCCTGAACCTTTTCCGCAGCCGACGGGAAATAACGGCGAAACGATATTCCAGCCGCAAGAGGGCCGAGAGCTAACCCGATCATCACCTTCGCTATTTCGAACGGAGACATCCCGAATGGTCGGTCGATAATACGGCCGACAAGCTCGACCAATGCCGGCGTGATGACAATAGACGACACCACTACCGCTACCGTCAGACCCACTGCATACGATTCGTTGCCGCCTGATTCTCGCTCCTTCTTGGGCAAGCCGGGCGTCACTGAGGCGAGCGCGAGTGCCACAACCGCCACCTTGGCGGCCAGTGACGGTTCGAAAGTATAGACTAGTGCGAGGGCGATCGCAGGTGTAACGATAAATACTGCAATGAACGAATTGACCAGGAGAGCTGGCCGACGAACCAGATACAGAATGTCATCCATATCCGCATGTAGTCCGTAGCCGAACATGGTCGCGGCCACGCTTACGTTACACACTAGAAATATGATCTCCATCAGTTCCATGGAATTCCTCGTCGATTTCGTTTTAGTCTGATTTGCCCTGTCTATTTAGAACGCTGCGAAATTGCTGATGGCTGGTCCGCTGCCGTAGAGTTGCGAACCGTCTGAGCACTTAGATTGATCAGGTTTGCCCCGGCCCCAATTGATGCTTGAGCGTTCCACATCGCATATCCTTGCTCCACTTTGGTCGCGCCGAAAATGTGGTATTTCCCGGGTTTCACATCAGCGATATCGACAATGCCATCCGAATCAGATGTGACCGAGTATTTTGCGTGCTCTTCGATCGCTTGCTTGCCTGAACGGCGGACTTCGCGATACCGGATCGGCTCTGCGATCGATACCCCGTAAGTTTCAAGTATCGTCCTTCCCTCTAGAGGACTGATCCCCGCACGGGAAAAGATCGTGAGTGGTTCTTCATCGAGTAAGTGCAGCTTGACGTTCTTCGCCGGCTCCGGGGTGCCGGCAGCATCTAGCAAGGTCATCGTGATCGATACGCTGGCTTTCTCTCGATCGACACTTGGCGGCTGAAGTTGTGAATCTACTGTCCTGGCGGGCGGGGCGTGCCCGACCGGGCTGTTCGACACCGGCTTAGCAGGATGATGAGCCTTATCTTGTCTCGAAATTCCAGCCGATGTGCCGTTAGGATCGGTTGGATCGGACGTCCGGATAAAGATCAAGTACGTTGAAAGTGCAATGATCACAACCGATGCACCTGCGAAGGCGTACCCCCATGACCACTGCGCCTCAGCGGGTCGAGCGACGGTAACATATCCCGCCAAGTTTGTTTCGCGGCCCGTGGGGTGCCCACACTCGCTGCAAGCGACAGACTCGGCCCTTAGGGCATTTCCACACTCAGAGCAGCGCAGCGAAGAGAATTCCGATTCGTCTCCTCTGTGAGCACTATGACTGCACAGCGGGCAGAATTCTGCATCAACAGCGATCTTGCCTCCGCATTCTGGACAACTTATCGGTTGCATCGTGAAATTTGTGTTGCGGCGATCCTGTGATTTCCCGGTCACTTCGAATTCGACCCGCTTCGTTGTGTTGGAACCTCGCGGTGAGGTTCGCTTGGTTCTTCAACCTTATCGATCTTTACGTTGATGTTTTTGCCGGTGGTCGAACTCGTTGAGCTTCCAAACAGGAAAAGAAGCGCAGCAAAGAAAAGGACCCCGCCGGCAAGACCGACAATGACAGAGAAGAATCCCGATCCACCGTCATCCGACGTTTGATCCACCACTACGACTTCCGGAGCGAATGCCGCGTGGCCCCTCGGCCGTCCGCAATTCGGGCATGTCACCGCGCTCGAAGAAATTTGTTGCCCGCATTCGGAGCACTGAACCATAGACATGGAATTACCTCCCAAACCTGAATCGACTTGATCCGCGCATTATGCGCCGATATGATGAGCCGCAACCCCGTAAGGAAAAATTAACGGCGATCGAGAATCGCTGATCGATCGCCGCAACGCACGCGTCGTTGAGAAACAACATCCGCCCACTTGAGCCTGCCACAGCGAGCGAGCAGCCAATCAAGCCTGGACGGAAGAAGGGCCATTGCCGAGAGGATCGCTTGTAACACGACCGTTGAAGGCCCCTCCTCCCGTCACAGATGAACCGGTAGACACCTACATGCGGCTAAACCTCCTTAAACCGATTGAACGTCTTCGTGACGATGGTGATGCGACTTCCTGGGCGTGCCGTACCAACACAGCTTCAAACGCGAACTGCCGTTCATCGATGTGGCTTATCAATTCGAAGGTTAGTAGAACAGCGGTCACCTGCACATCCGACAGATTACGTAATTCATATACGTAGAATTGCGTATTTCGCCTCGAATTGGCGCTCGATTATAAAATTTAATTGACACTCAGAATGCCGAATGCTAGTTTTTCCGTATTGCGGTTTAACGGTTCGAGATACATTTGGCTTTTCTGAGCTGTACTATCAGACACCGTTTATTTTCTCAGGCAAACTTCTGAGAATTGCTCGTTTGATGCGTCACAATTCCGCAATCGGGTTTGGTTTTGACACGTAGGTGTTTCGCGTTTCGACGCGGAAGCGACAACCTCGAAGATCGGTATGCCCACTACTACGCTCTCTTCGGAATTTTTGCAATTGACGTGCTCGCTCGCCATTGCATCAGCATTGGCTGCGAACGCGGACGCTTTTGCTACCTCGACAGTCACCTATCCTCTAAGTCTTCTTGATCGCGGCCTGCTCGCCCGGAACCTGGAACCGATTCCGCCTCTTCCGTTTTTTTTCTCAATCTCGAGATCTTGTAGCGATCTCTTCATTCGGCGTAGAGACCAAGGCTGTTGCGGCTTTGTGTCTAATTCAAACCGGGCTCATTTTTTTGCTTGTGAAGGAACGGCGTCGACGTCGGCTGGCGAGGGATGAAAGCCGCGACGGTGACAGACGCGATCTGGAAGTCGAGCGAGGAGCACCCCGGTCCGTAGCGGACCGTGACTTCCTTGGTTCCATCGTTTCTGGCGTCGACATCACTGAACGCGAGCACGCTGACGAGGACCTCGCCGCGTCTCAAGATGCATTACTAAAGGCCTTTCGTTCTATACCGGTGCCTCTCGCTGTTACTCGGCTTTCGGATGGGCTCTTGCTTGAAGTGAACGACCAGTGGGTGGATCTGACTGGTTACAGCCGGGACGAAGCAGTGGGGTGCACGGTGATCGAACTAAAGATTTACAGTGTTCCATCCGACCGGGAACAATTGCTGACTCTGCTACGCGAAAAGGGCGTTATTCGCGATCTTGAACTGCCGTTCCGCCGCAGGTCTGGCGAGGAAAGGACCGCTGTGGTTTCAGCTGTGCAGGTTACGATCCTGGGGACCGAATGCAAGATCCTCGTCGCGCGGGACATTACCGATAAACGCAAATCCGAGAAGCAAATTATCGAAAGCCGTACTCGGATTCGTGATCTTGCCGCTCGGCTGATTCGTCTGCAGGATGAAGAGCGCAAGCGGATCGCTGCAGAGTTGCACGATGGTCTCGGCCAGAATCTTGCGATTATCCGGAATCACATCGCGATCTGTCTCCATCAACTCTCGGATCAGAGTGTTCTACGCGAACAGCTAAGAGAAATGGCGGAAACCGCTGATTCCACGATCGATGAGATCCGTGAGATCGCCCACAATCTCCGGCCCTACGAACTCGACCGGCTTGGGCTGACCGGGGCGATGCAGTCGATGATCGAAACCGTAGACTCCACATCCCATATTTCGGTCGATTCACATCTTAATGATGCGGAGGGACTGCTTACGAAGGATGCGGAAACGAGTGTTTATCGCATCGTGCAAGAAGCTCTAAATAACGTAATTAAGCACGCAGATGCAACTAAGGCTACGGTGAGTCTACAGCAAGTGGGCCACAAGGTGGTCGTGACGGTTACCGATAACGGGAAGGGGTTCGACGTCTCGAACAGGCAGGGAAAGAACAATTTCGGCCTAGCCGGCATGGCTGAACGTGCAAGAATGCTCGGAGCAACATTTCAAGTGAGATCCAGCATTGACAATGGCACCGAAATTACTTTATCCATCGCGCAGGGGGAGGGTGAAAATGGAGAACAAGATTACGGTAGTAGCGGCTGACGATCATCCACTTTTTCTCGATGGCCTTAAACAAGCTATTCGAGAGGATAAGGGAATTGAGATGCTTGCTGAATCACGTGATGGGGAGACCGCACTTGAGAATATTAGACGCCGTAGACCCGACGTTGCAGTAGTCGACATTTCTATGCCAAAGCTGGATGGACTTGAGCTGCTTCAAACAGTCGTTCAAGAGAAAATTCCGGTTTCCATCATATTTCTGACAATGTATCGCGAAAAGCGGCTCTTCGATCGAGCCCTTGAGCTTGGGGTCCTTGGCTATCTGCTCAAGGACAGCGTTGCAACAGACATAGTTCGCGCTATCTACACTGTGTCAAAGGGCAATCACTTTATTAGCCCGGCCATGACCCAGTACCTTGTCGATACCGGAAAACGGCCGGGAACTGCTAATGGTTCGAGCAATGGCGTTGCGGCGCTTTCGCCGGCCGAAAGGAAGGTGCTGGCCCTCATCGCCGAATATAAGACCAGCCGCCAGATCGCAGAAGAACTTTTTATCAGCCCCCGCACCGTTGAAACCCATCGCACGCACATTTGTCAGAAGCTTGGATTGCAAGGTAACCACGCCCTCATCCGCTTCGCCGTTTCGCATAAGGAAACGGTCCCGAGAATTCCGTTCTAGTCCACTAGCGTCCGGCAAAATACGTATCTGTACGTAAGCAGAATACGTAGAGTGCCGGATGCACGCTGAAGAATCCGACTGCTATCATCGCTCAAAATTTCTTTTTGCAACGGTATCAACTCCGAGGTAACGTCGATTCGTTTCGGGCGGGTTGCGGTACACCCACAAATCAAACTCATGAATTTTGGAATTCTCTTACTTGCCTTGCTGTCGGTCTTTTCGGGCGTCTTACAGATCTTTTGGGGCATGGCTGTCGCAGGTGCCGGGGGCTTGAGCTGGCTCGGAGGCCTATTGGTGTTTGAGCAGACCACCCGTGCGTGGGGTGGCAGTGCGGTCACCGGCGGGGTATTGGGCATCGTTGTCGGAATCGTTCAGATCGGTGTCGGATTCGGTCTCGTTGGACGGCAGTCATGGGCCTGGTGGCTCGCTGCGTTGAGTGCGGCTTTTGCCTTTATTCATCCCCTCGTCGGATTCTTCAGCGGCAATTTTTGGGCGTTGGTCGGGCTTTTAATACCCGGCGCGATCCTCTTTTATCTTTTCAAGGCTCCGATTCGTTCGCAGTTCGTAAATTAAGCAGCGACAACCCGATTTCAAGGAGTATTGGCGATGGACAAAGGCGTAAATCTCGGCAACTGGTTGGTATTAGAAAAATGGATGAGCCCCGGCCTTTTTGCAGGCACGGACGCAGAGGACGAATCGAGCCTGTGGGCCGAACTTGCGGATTCAGCGAGCATTGAGCGATTTAGGACGCATCGTGATGGTTATATCTTAGATCGTGATTTCGCTTATCTTTCCCGGCTTGGGATCAACTTCGTTCGCATTCCCGTCCCGTATTTCATCTTTGGCGACTACGGGAAATTTATCGGGTGTGTCGACTATTTAGATAAGGCTTTCAAATGGGGTGAACGGTTTGGTATCAAGATCCTGATAGACCTTCACACAGTCCCCGGCAGCCAAAACGGTTTCGACAACGGTGGGTTGAGCGGCGTCTGTAAATTCCATACTGATCCCGACAATGTCGATTTTGCCCTTGGGGTACTCGAACGGCTGACAGCCAGGTATGCCGGATACGGGAATCTTTGGGGGATCGAAGTGCTCAACGAACCGGTTTCTCCTGAACTTTGGAGCATCATTGACGTCCCGAAGCGTTTTCCGCCGAAGGACAAATCGGCTGCCGAAGGATCAAACGGTGTTCCGACCGAATTCCTCCGAGAATTTTACGGTCGAGCCTACGAAGTGATAAGGCGTCAGTCAGAGTCTGCGAGGATCGTCTTCCACGACGGCTTTCGAATCAGCGAATGGGTTGGCTTCTTCAAGGAACCGGAGTTCAAGAACTTCATTGTCGATACCCACATGTATCTGATGACATTCGCACTTACCAAGGGTCACGGAGAGCTTAGCGACTTCCTCGAGTATATTGATAAAGATTTTGGCGGAACGATCAGCAAGTTATCGAAGTCCTTTCCGATCCTGGTCGGTGAGTGGTCGGTGGATACGGCGTCGAAGAAGGCCGCGGAGCTAACAGGCGAAGAAAAGATCCGCTATTACAATCAGATCGCCGAGGCCCATTTGAGAGCTTGGCAACACGCTTCTGCTTGGTGCTACTGGAGCTACAAAATGCAGCTCGATTCTCCATCGTTCGATCACTGGGACTTTGGAAAGGCTGTCGAGTTAGGTCTGTTGCCGTTAAACATGATCAGCGGAAATAAGGCGGAGCGGCTTGCAGGTGCTAATTGATCGGCAACGAGGCGGAAGCGATCATGCGGATGAACTGTAAATCTTGGCACCGAGTCACCAGAAGTGCGTCATGTGTGACGATCGACGCACTTCTTTATTTCGGTTCATTGAGTATCGCCGGACAAACTCCCACCCCCCTCACATCCGCTAGTCCATCGCCAACAACTGAATCTGCTCAAGACAGTGCCGAAGAGGGTGCGAGTGGAAGTAAACGACCAGATTATTGGTCTAATCCATTTCTATTTGGCGATTGGGGTGGGAGGCGGTCACGTCTGATAGAAAAAGGGGTCGATCTGAACTTCCGACTTACGCAAGGATTCCAAGGCGTAGCCGCCGGAGGCCTCTTCCGGACAAGTTCATACGCCGGAAAGTTCGATACGCATTTCAAGTTCGACATGAGTAAGCTAGCGGGCTGGAAAGGCGTCTCCGTCCAGCTCACGACCGAAACACGGTTTGGTAAGCTGGTAAACGCCGGAAATGTTGTCCCGGTTGCTACGCACGCGATTTCACCGCTTAAGTCGGGAACCGTTTTTTCAATAACGGCTTTTAACGTCTCAAAGACTTTTCCTGTCGGCTCAAAGAAAAAGGACTTAGTTGTTGTCGGTGCCGGTCGTTTTATTGGAATCGACACCGTCTCCGACCCGTTCAGCAGCGGGGCCGGGCATACGATGTTCATGAATCCGACGTTCAACGCGCTTATTGCAACAGGTCGGATCGTTCCAACGATCACAAACGGAGCCACATTTGCTTGGGTCAGGAACGGGAGTCCTTTCGTCACCGCTGCTGTATTCGACTCCACGGGCAGCTTTACGAAACCGGGGCTAAAGAACCTGTTTTCCAAAGGAGTCAGTTTTGTTTCTGGCATCAATTTTCCGACCAAGGTTTCCGGCAAGAGTGGAAAGCACAGTTTCTCCGGTGCGGTAACGACGAAAGCGTATACGCCATTCGATCAGTATTCGGAGGTCGTGATCCCGGGCACGCCGGCCAGGCCGATTACTCCAAAGAAAGGTTCGTGGAACGTATCGTATAATTTTCATCAGTATCTTCGAGAGAACGTCCAAGCGGGGCGTCCGAGCACCGGGTGGGGTGTGTTCGGGAACTTGCAGCTGGCGGACGAATCGACCAATCCTCTTCGCGGTATCGCGGTGATCGGACTTGGTGGCAATGGCTTGTTCAAGCAGAGACGAAGTGACCGGTTCGGGATCGCGTATGCGTTCGTCGGGATAAGCGATACGCTGAAGCGGGAGATCGAACCGCTGATCAGATTGGGCGATGAGCAAGTGTTCGAATCGTTCTACAGCCTCTCGATCACCCCGTTTATTACCCTCACTGGGAATCTGCAAATAGTCAGGCCATCACTCAAGGCCGCAGACACAGCGGTCATACCGGGAGCCCGGCTTGTCGTCAATTTTTAAACTGACATCAATGGGCTTTCCACGAAGCTCTCACGTTGGTGCGCACTCCAGACTCAAACAGGTAAAGATCTGATCGGGAGAAATTGTAGATGTGGTGTCTGCCCGATAACGAATGGGAATAGCACGATTTCGTATGAAGCGACGATACCCATCCCCGCTCTTATACTCATAAGTCACTGTAAATAGGTTCTTTCGGTAATTGGCATAGCCGTTGCGACTTGTAAGGCGAGACTAGCCCTGACGGGCTTTGGGGGGAATTGTTATGAATCTTAAGAATCTTAAAAAGTATGCCTTTGCTGCCATTTTTGGTTTGGCCGTGCTTGGTTTTGCCAACGTCGATTCGTTCGCACAGGGCAACAGCCGTTGGGCGCATGAAAAGAACCGCGTCCGTAAACAGCAAAAAGAATACGAAAAGGCCCAGAAGCGGGCTGCGAAGAATTATTATCGTGTCTATCGGGGCGGCAGTAATGCGTATTACCAGACCGATTATCGCGGTGCCGAATTGCTTCGCCGAGCGGTAAACCTCGGCTATCAGCAGGGTTATAATGCCGGCCGACAGGATGATCGCTACGGCCGCGGTGATGATTATTACGATGACCGCTACTACCGCAGCGGCGACTACGGTTACCAAACATATGTTGACCGTGACCAATATGAGTACTACTTCCGCGAGGGCTACGAGCGGGGCTATTACGACGGCTACAACAGCCAATCCCGTTATGGATACAGTTCCGGCGGAAAATGGAATATTCTCGGATCGATCCTTAGTTCGATCCTGAATATCCGCTCCTACTAGTAATCAGAAACATCGATCAGGGGGAAATGAAAAAGGCGGCTCTCGGGCCGCCTTTGGTATCTTTAGAGTGCCTCAATGACCGTCCGTACGCTAAAGAAAGCCATAAGGGCAACGACCAGCCATCCGGATATTTGCAGCCATATCGGGTGCCTGTAATCGCCTACGATAGAGGTTCTTCGTGACGCAATAAGGATCACTGCCAGGCCAAAGGGAAGAATGAAGCCATTTATAGTCCCGGCCCACACAAGTATCGCCACCGGACGGCCGACGATCAAAAAGATCAGGGTCGAAACGGCGACGAATGCTATCACCAGTTGATTGCTGCGTTCGGCTAGACGGGAATGAAATGTCTTGAAAAAGGAAACGCTCGTGAACGCAGCACCGATGACCGACGTGATAGCGGCGGCCCACATCACAACGCCGAAAATGCGGTAACCGAAGTTGCCTGCGGCGTTCTGAAAAACGGACGCCGGCGGGTTTGCGTCGTCGATCGCGAGGCCGGCGGCGATCACACCGAACGCCGCGAGAAACAGCAAATATCGAATGATCGCCGTAAGCGTAATGCCCGTAACCGCGCTTCGGTTCACCTCTGGCAGATTCTCTTTTCCGGTTATCCCGGCATCGATCAGCCGATGTGCTCCGGCAAACGTGATGTACCCGCCGACCGTTCCGCCGACCAAGGTGACGATAGCCCGAGCATCGATAGACTCTGGGATTATAGTTCTGAACAAAGCCTCGGACACCGGCGGACGGGCGACGATCACGACGTAAACGATCAGCACGAGCATCACGAACCCGAGCACCTTTACGAAGACGTCCATCGCCCTGCCGGCTTCGCGAAACGAAAAGATCGCTATCGCCATCGCGGCACTCAAAACCGCTCCGAGCCACACCGGAATTTCAAACAGGACGTTAAGCCCCAGTCCCGCACCCGCGACATTGCCGATATTGAATATCAGCCCGCCGAAAACGATCATGCCCGCGAGCAGGTAACCGGTGCCCGGTATCGCCTCGTTCGCCGCGTCCTGCCCGCGCTTTCCGCTGACGGTAAGCACACGCCAGATATTCATCTGGGCGAAGATGTCTAGGATAACGGAAAGGAGTATCACGAAGCCGAAGCTCGCCAGAAGCTGCTTTGAGAAAACGGTGGTCTGCGTCAGAAAGCCGGGGCCGATAGCAGAAGTTGCCATCAGAAATGCGGCCCCGAGGATCGCCGATGAAAGTCCTTTTTCTTTCATTCGATAGGTTTAATTGAGATGTCGCGGGATCTCAGTGCATCGTTCATCGCTCGTGCGAATTCGACGGCGTGCTCGCCGTCGCCGTGGATGCAGATCGTATCGGCACGCACCGGAACTGCGGTTCCATTGACCGCGGTCACGGTGCCGTTCAGAACCATCTGAAGCACCTGAGCGACCGCAGTCCTTTCGTCCGCGATCAGGGCATTACTTTGCGACCGCGGCGTAAGGCTGCCGTCCGGCTGATACGTGCGGTCGGCAAAGACCTCGGAAGTCGTGCGAAGGCCGAGGCGTTCAGCCTCTGTGATCGAATAGCTGCCCGCGAGCCCGAAAAGAATAATCTCTGGGTTGATCTCATGAACCGCCTCCGCGATCGCCGACGCAACCGACGTATCTCTGGCCGAGCGATTATAAAGTGCGCCGTGCGGTTTGACGTGCGTCAGCGGAACACCGAATTCATCGCAGATGGACTGTAGCTTCAAAACCTGTTCGGTGACTACGGCCTTGATCTCCGAAAGCGGAAGTTCCATTTCGTTACGTCCAAAATTCTGTCTATCCGGATAGCTTGGATGTGCACCCACCGCGACGCCGTTATCGGCGGCGAGCTTAACGGTCGCCCGCATCGTCTCTTCATCGCCGGCGTGGAAACCGCAGGCAATGTTTGCGGACGAGATGAGCATCATCAACTCGGCATCGTTGCCGCAGCCTTCGCCCATATCGCAATTTAGGTCGATCGCCGTCATCTTTTCACGCACAGGTTAGCACAAGATCACTTTTCGGCGACCCGCCGCCCGAGCTTTAACAATTTCAGGTCTCGCTCGAATTCTTCAACAAGCATTTCGGCTTCTTCGAGGCTCACGATGTGAAACCCGACGCCGTCGCCGGGGCCGAGCTGTCCGACCAGCGGCAGGTCGACCGATAGGACATGCCCGAGCCGCGGATAACCGCCCGTCGTCTGATGATCGGCCATCAGGACGATGAGCTGTCCGTCGGGCAAAAGCTGGATGGTGCCAAAGCTGACGGCCGACGAGACCATTTCCTTTTTCCCGAGCAAGTGCAGCGTCTCGCCCGAGAGTCGAAATCCCATCCGGTTCGATTCGGCCGTGACGCTGAATCCCTCGTGCGTCAGGTCTAGTTCGCTCTTTGCGGTCAGCCGGTCGTACTCGGCACCTTTTACGATGCGGACGGTCGGAAATGAACTGTAGATCGGGATCAGCGTTCGCGATACTCCTGCGGAAAGCTCAAGAACGCGGTCGCCTTTCGTCAGCAGTTTATCGCCCGCACGAATGGCCCGCCCTTCGTGCCCGCCCATCATTGCCGTCAAATTCGTGCTCGAGCTGCCCAGCCACTGCTCGACTGCGATGCCGCCTGCAACCGCAAGATAGGTGCGATTACCCTTAACCTTTGACGTGAACCGCAGCGTCGAGCCGGCACCGGCTTCGTGAACGAACCAGTTGCTCACCGGCCGGCCGTCGAGCTCGGCGGCGAAATTCGCCCCGCCAATCGCGAATGACGTCGCCGCATCAAATTCGATCTCTGCAGCAGGGAAATGCATTTCAAGCACCGCGGCGTTCTCGTCGTTCCCGAGCAGCGAGTTGATCAGCCTGACCGCGGCTGGGTCCATCGCTCCGCCCGGGTTTATTCCGAAGCGTCGCATACCGAAACGCCCAAGGTCCTGGACGGTCGAGAGTATCCCGGGTTTCCTGATGATGAGGCTCATTTTCTGATGAACTGAACGATGTCACCGGCGTTGAGTAGTGTCGGCTTCTCGGACACAGGCGAGAACATCTCCGCGTATGTCCGCCCGATGATCTGCCATCCGCCCGGCGATTCAAGCGGGTAGATCCCGGTCTGAGCTCCGGCGATCCCGACGCTGCCTTTCGGCACTCTCAGACGCGGCGTTGCCTTTCTTGGGACAGTGATCCGCTCGTCTACCTCGCCCATGTATGCAAAGCCGGGAAGGAAGCCGAGCATAAAAACACGGTATGTGCGGGAAAGAAATATCTCGATAAATTCTTCTGCAGACAGTCCTACCGAAGCCGCGGCATCGGCAAGATCAAGTGCGTCGGCGTCGTCAAAGCTCACCGCGATCTCGACAGTTCGCGGTTTGTGTCGGGGCGTATCGCCGAGGCGATCGACCGAATTTTGAACATGATCTTTTACGGCTTCGAAAGCGTTAGTGAATTGGCTCGCATTCCGTCGGACGGCGACCGGATCGTAGAAGACCGTCAGGCTCGAGTATGCCGGCACGGCCTCGATCATCCCCGCGAACGGCTTTGCTGAGAGTGCATCGTTCAGAGCGATCGCACGCAGATTGGATTCAAGCGATATCCCGTCGCCGAATTCGACGGTCAATGCACTATCGCCGAGTGGAAAGAACCGCATCGATCAGGCTAACGCGTCCGCTGTTTGGGGTCTAAATATTCACGCAGGCCGTCGCCGATGAAGTTGAACGCAAGCACGGTCAACGCGATGGCAATGCCCGGGAAGAAAAGCGTGTGCGGGTAGAT
>JAUCQE010000623.1 GCA_030372865.1 Pyrinomonadaceae bacterium | reverse complement strand
CCTCAAGCATAACCGGGTCTTGCGTGATATGTGCGGGGATCCGAAGTTCCAACTGCGAGTAGTCCGCCGAGATCAGCATGTTGCCTTTCTCCGGGATGAACGCCGCGCGAATCCGCTGGCCGAGTTCCGTACGGATCGGGATGTTCTGAAGGTTTGGCTCCGTCGAACTCAACCTGCCGGTCGCCGCGACGGTCTGATTGAGCACGCCGTGGATGCGTCCATCAGAATTGATCATCTTCGGGAGCGAATCGGCATACGTCGCCTTCAGCTTATCGAGTTCGCGGTAGTCGATTATCAGCTGAGCGATCTCGTAATCGACCGCTAGTTCCGCAAGCACGTCCTTGCTGGTCGAGACCTGTCCGGTTGCGGTCTTTCGCCCGGTTGCGATGTTAAGTTCTTCGAAGACCTCGCCGACCTGCTTCGGCGAACCGATATTGAACTCGCGGCCGGCGATCTTGAATATCTTTGCCCGCAGGCCTTCCAATTCCTTTGAGATGAAATCGGAGAATGTTTTCAGGGCCTCGGCATCGACCTTCATTCCGGCATTCTCGATGTCCGCCAGGATCGGTTCGAGCGGTATTTCGATCTCGGAATAAACCCGCGAGAGGCCGTCGGCGTTTATTCTCTGCCGCATCGTCGGGGGGAGTCGGAAGATCCAATCCGCACGCATCGTCGTCTTGAATCCGCTTTCCGAAAATCCGTCGGGAGTTACGGTCTGGGGATAAGCGTCCAGATGGTTCTGGGCAAGGAACTCGATCTCGTGATGCGTTCTGCCCGAATCAAGGAGGTACGAGGCGATCATCAGATCATCTTTTAATGACACGACCTCAATGCCGAGCTTGGACAGGATCGCGAGCTTGCACTTGTAATCGTGCGTCGCCTTGTCCAAATGCGGGTTTGCAAAGGTGTCGGCGATCGATTTGATCGCCGCCGATTTCCCGCCTTCAAAATTCTCCAGGTCGATAAAGGCAGCGACACCCGGTTCATACGAGATACCAATACCCAGCGGCGGTTCCTTGTCGAACGAGCTGTGCCATTTACCCTCGTTCGAATCGTCAACGCAAAAGCCGAATTTTTCCGCCTCCCACAGTTTG
>JAUCQE010000622.1 GCA_030372865.1 Pyrinomonadaceae bacterium | reverse complement strand
CCACTTACTATCACACCGCTCGCGTCCTTGATCTCCATCGCCTCAGCCAGCTCTTCCGTGAGCGTCTGAATGTTCACGCCGAGCATTCCCCGGCGAACGCGGCCATTCTGAAGCAGTTGCTCCATGATCGATTTCGCCATGTTCGACGGGATCGAGAACCCGATACCTATGCTTCCACCCGACGTGGAAAGTATCTGTGAGTTGATACCGATCAATTCGGCGTTGAGGTTTACCAAGGCTCCGCCCGAATTACCGCGGTTGATCGGTGCATCGGTCTGCAGAAAGTCCTCAAAGGAATCGTTGGTGTTGCCGTAGCTCAGCCCGGTCCGGCGTCCCTTTGCCGAGATTATGCCGGCCGTTACCGACTGGCCAATACCGAGCGGATTACCGATTGCGAGTACGATATCGCCGACGCGAACCGTGTCCGAATTGCCGAGGGTCAAAAACGGCAAGTTCTGTGCTTCGATCTTGACGACGGCGAGATCGCTCGGCTTATCAATGCCGACAAGCTTCGCGTCAAAGCGTTTGTTGTCGCTCGTCAGAACCGTGATCTTCTGAGCACCGTCTATTACGTGCGCATTCGTCATTATCGTGCCGTCGGCACTTACGATGACACCCGAACCCAATCCGCGTTCGACCGGCGAACGCTGGTTTCCGCGAGGTTGGGGGAACTGCCTGAAGAAATCATCGAACGGCGAGCCCGGTTGTGTGCCGTCCGCCTGAGGGCGATTCCTCGTCTCAGCTTCGATCCGTACAACGGCCGGCGAGGTCCGCTCGACAACGTCCGCGTACGAGGTTCGAACACCATCCGTTGAGATCGGCGGCAGCGGTGCGGGCTGTGCCGGCGTCTCCGGCAGGCTCTCGCCGCTCAATAGACCTGTATTACAGGAAGCCCCAAAAACTACGGCAGCCGCCGTCAGAGCAAGTAACGATCGTGTAAATCTCATCGAGGTTTCTCCAAAAAGAGGCATGCTTATTCATCGTAGAACGAAAAACCGCCGGCAGTTGTTCAAAAAAACAGCGTTACTAGGATGCTCCTACGACCTTCGGGGTTTCGTCACGAAATATATAACCAAGCGATTTATAGATCAGTTTTGAGCAGAGAAATGCCGGTGAATCGTAGTTCTCTACGTACGAGTACTCGACCAGGTCCATACCGACCACGTTCTTTTTCTCGGCAAGCTTACGAATCAAAGCAAGCGTTTCGTACCAACCAAGGCCTCCGGGCTCCGGTGTGCCCGTGGTCGGCACGAGGCTCGGATCGAGGCCGTCGATATCGATCGTCAGATACACGTTGTCGGTAAGCCCGTCGATCGCTTTATCGATCCAGTCCGTTCTTCCCACGACGTCGCGTGCCCAGAATATCTTCGTCGGAATACCGGTCTCAATAAGCCGTGCTTCCTCCGCCGAGATCGACCGAATACCGACCTGAACCGACGGTATTCGCAGGTCTTTTACGACGCGGGCCATGATCGACGCGTGCGAGTGCGGTGTGCCGTCGTACGTGTCGCGAAGGTCAGCATGGGCATCGATCTGCAGAACGCTCAAGTCGTGATATTTCTCCGCGTGAGCCTTTATGACCGGTGCCGAGACGGAATGCTCGCCGCCGATCATACAGACGAACTTGCCCGTGTCGACAAGTTCTTTCGCAAGGGCATAAAGCCCGTCCATCATGGCTTCCGGCGTCGGCCGTGCTTTGAACTCTTCGAGCGTGTGGATGCCGATCTTGTAAACTTCGGCGTCGGTCTCTTCCTCGTAAAGCTCCATGTTCCGCGAAGCGTTAACGATCGCCATCGCACCGGTGCCGGTTCCGGTCCCGTAGGATACCGTACCCTCGTACGACACGGGCCAGATCAACACACGGGCGGGGTCAAAGGCGGAATACCGCTCTTCTTCGATACCGCCGAAATTCATCGGCAAAGTTGCTGATTCAGACATATCTTCAATTTAAAATATAGAATTCCAAACTCCAAGAACTACATTCGTCGAGCTCCGGAATTTGGAATTCATAACTGACCGTCAATTTAGGGGACGTCGATCGAAAGATCCTTGCCCGAGAAGCTGAAGTTCGGCCGTTTCCTGCCTTTCATGAACTTTGCTGCCGTCTGCGAAAGGGCAGTGATGATCATCGGCAGGCCGATTGACGGATCCGCCGGCACAAAGGCCGTCGTCGCACCCCGGTGAAGCTTTCCGAAGACCTCGGTGTGGCTGCCGCTGTACGACGGCGTGCGGGCCGAAAGCGGCACCGCATCGGTCGCCATCGAGATCGCGTACTTGTGTCCGCGCGGCGTCGTCCGTGTGATGTACGATGCGATCTCCGAGACGTTAAGCATGCCCTGGCTGCCGGTGCTGCCGAGCGTTATCACGCCGGAATTGCGGGTCTTCTGCGCGATCTGCATGATCTCGAGAGTGTCCTGCGTCGTGTCGAAGGTGAATTGCAGCTTCTTTTCAAAGCGTGCACGGGCGATGCCTACTGACATTTCAGAATTCAAGATGTCAGGGCAAAAGACGGGAATTCTTGCCTTGTAAGCGGCCGTCATTATGCCGTCTTCGTGTGCGATCTCGGCAAGTTCGCGGCCGAGCAGGTGCAGGAACTCGCGAACCGCATACGCACGCGATGAATCAAGCTGGTTGATGACGCTGCCGATCCACTCGTCCGCTTCCTGATATTCGACGCGGTTCGCAAGCGTGTCGCCGAGCCGCATGATCTCCGAGGTTTCCAATTCCTCATCACTCATGCTCGGGTGAGCCTGATAGTGATTGCGGCCGAGCGTCTCGTGAATATCATGGAACAGCACGGTTCCCGACATCACGATAACGTCAACGAAACGGTTCTTGATCACATAGGACAGCAGGCGACGCATCCCTGAGGGGATCAAATTGCCCGACCCGCAAAGATAGATGGTCGAGTTGTCGTCAAGCATGTCCAGCCAGATGCGATGTGCTTCAGCAAGCTGTCTTGCACCGAAACCGGCACCTTCCATCTTTTCAAGAAGGCCCGCCACTGAACGGTCACGGTCAATTGGTACCGGACGTGTAGGGACCGTCAGGAACTTCGAGGATTTCGATTTCTTTTGAGCTACCATAAAATTTGAACAATAAAAAAGTTTAGCCGGGCAGGAACCGGTCGTTTCCGGTGTTACTTCTCCTCGTTGCTGTGCATCGTGAGATACGTGTAACTTTCCGCCTGGTCTTCGTAAAATTCGATCAATTGGCTTCCGGTCTTCGTCGAAAGATCGCCGGTGTCGATGCGTTTCATAACAGTCTTGCGATACGTGTCGCGGAGCTGGACCGCGTCGAAGCGCGCCGTTTCAAGTGCATCGGAGAGCGTGCCTCCGCTGATCACCTTTCGGATAATGTGGCCGTCTTCGCCAATAAAAATGTGTGCTTCATGCGGGACGCCGAAAAGATTGTGGTTGTTGCCCATTACTTCCTGATAGGCACCGACCAGCATCATTGCCAAGTAATACGGCTCGTTGGCTGCGAGCTTGTGGAGTTCAAGGACCGTTTTCACGTCGTGAAGGTCGATGAATTTGTCCACGATGCCGTCCGAATCGCACGTGATGTCACATAGCGTAGCATATTCGGTCGGCTTTTTGTTGAGTTTATGTATTGGAATGATTGGAAATAGTTGCTCAAGGGCCCAGTTATCCGGCATCGATCGGAAAACCGAGAAATTGGCGAGATACTTCGCACACATAAGGCGGCGGAGGTCGTCGAATTCCTCGGAAACATACTTCTTCTGCTGGGCGAAAGCGTCGGCCTTTTCGCAGATATCCCAGAACAACACCTCACCCTTGCCCTTGTCCTCAAGGGTTATCAGCCCGAGGTTGAACATCGTGAAGAGTTCATCGCGGTGCTCAAGGGCGTCGTGGTAATACTCCCGGTAATTCTTGGAATTTATGGTTTCCCGAAGATCGTGGAGTTCCTTGACGACCTGCGGGTCGTCCTCGTCGATCTCCATCGGGCTTATATCCTCAGCCACCGCTTCGATCTCGTCCTGGACATTCGTCACAAGGATCGCGTGATAAGCGGAAAGGTATCGGCCTGATTCCTGGATTATGGTCGGATGCGGGACATTTTCATCGTCGCAAACCGTTTTGATAACGTAAATTACGTCATTGGCGAATTCCTGCGCGTTGTAGTTTGCCGAGGACTCGAAAGAAGTTCGGGAACCGTCGTAATCAACCGCCATACCGCCGCCGACATCGAGGAACTCGATCGGGATTCCCATCTGACGGATCTTGGAGTAAGTCCGAGCCGCTTCCTTCATCGCGTTCTTGATCCGCTTGATGTCGGTAAGCTGTGAACCGATATGGAAGTGCAGGAGTTTAAGCATGTCGACACGGCCCGCCTCCTGAAGCTGGCGTATGACATCGAGGATCTCGGTCGTCGTCAGGCCGAACTTGGCTGCTTCGCCGCCCGATTTCTCCCATTTGCCGGAGCCCTTTGAATACAGTTTGACCCGGACGCCGATCATCGGCAGTTTCGCCTCGGGCGATTCACTGGTGAACTCCTCAACGAGGCTGAGAGTATGAGCAAGCTCGCTCATCTTCTCGATGACGATCACCACATTCTTTCCCGCACCGGCACCGGCGAACGCGAGTTTCACAAAGTCGCGGTCCTTAAAACCGTTCAGGACAAGAAGGCTGTCTTTGGACTGCTCCAACGCGATCGCTGCGTAAAGCTCAGCCTTCGAACCCGCCTCGAGGCCGAAATTGTATCTGGACCCTTCTTTGAGATATTCCTCAATGACCGCCCGATTCTGGTTCACCTTCATCGGGTAAACACAGAGATGACCGCCTTCGTAATCGAATTCGCGGATCGCCTTTTTAAATGCGGTCTGAAGCTTTCGGATCTGCCCGAAAAGGAGCTGCGGGAAGCGGAGCAGGATCGGCGTGCCTATCCCACGTTTTTGCAGGTCATCGATGATCTCTTTGACGTCTGCGGTCAGGCCGTCGTTCTCCGGGGCCTTAACGATAAGGTTGCCTTTACGGTTAACGCCGAAATATCCGGCACCCCAATTTTCTATACCGTAGGTCTCAACGGTCTGCTCGATAATTGAACTCAATTTTACTTACCCCGGAATTGCTAACTTAAAACGTTTCAAAGCAACAGATAAAAACTCAAAGTCTAATAAAAAGTAGCAAAAATGAAAAGACCAAACAATCACAAAGTTTTTAACGATTTCCGCTGTCTCGGATCGGGAATATCTATCTGGCATATCCGTTGCATTCAGTTGACTGCGGAAAAGCCCTGCCGGCCTCCGAAGGTGCTGAAAATAAAGGATTAGCGGACAAGGGCCCATAGACCGTCGTCTGCAGAATCGGTCAAATTGGCAAAAATTGGTGGCAGAATTTGTCACATAGTCGCCGGATAACTATTTACGAGGTAACAAGCTGGTTATGAATCGCGAAAACGGATTTTCACTTATCGAGCTGCTTTTGGTCGTCGTCATCGTCGGCATTCTTTCTGCCCTTGCCATTCCCGCGATGCAGAAGGGCCTGCGCGCGGCAGAACTCGGGTCGATCGTCGCGACCCTTCGAAGCGTCTCTAGTACACAAGCTTCGTTCTTCTCCCAAAACAACCGCTTCGGCCGCATTTCTGAGATCAATTCAGTGATGGGCGGAGCCGTCGGAGCAACAGCTGGTGATAAGGTCATCCGCGGTCAGTACGTATTTGAAATGTCACCTGCAAGCCCAACGAACGAAGAGCTGAAGAATGAATTTACTTTGACCGTTACGCGTTCGGTCCCGGATGACATCATCTACAAGTTTGAGTTAACCCACACCGGTGAGGTCGTCCAGGTGCTGCCTTAGCCCGTTCACGCAGCATCGCCTCACAATAAAAAGTTCCCGCCGGAAAGAACAGATAGGTAAATAAAATGAATGTTTTCGAAGACCTCATCGAAGCGTTGAAGGAGGATTCGCTCCTTGAATCTACGGTCATCGATGACGCGGTAGAAACCAAGGTCGCCGCGCACAATGAAATTAAGGTAAATGCGGATCGTTCCTCGTTCGCCGCAAAGCCTTTGGGGAACGCTGCCGCCCAGATCGACTTCGAGATCTCGGACGATCCCGGCGACGACGAGTCGCCCGAATCAAAACCAAGTACGCGTGAATTTTTCAAAAAACGGGCCATGGATGAGGTTTCGAGCCTTCAAATGGTCGAACATATATTCTCAGGTGTTGAACGCGAGCACATGAAGGCCGTTCCGGTGCCGTTCAATGACATCCGTATAAAGCAGGCTCTTCACCGGTACTCGCAGATTACAGAAGATTCGTCACCGGATGAAAGCAACGCGGCAGAGTTCGAACTAACACAGCAAACGCAGCAGTGGTTCTCAGCCCTTGCCGACCGCGACCGGAAGATCGCCGTCGGAAACGTTCGCCGCTTTGTTGAAAACTCACGCCCCGCCCTCAGTTCGCAGGCGATGATCGCTCTCGCCCGCTTTTACCGGAATTCTCCCTACACGGACGAAACTCGAAGCAAATTTGATTTCGTCATATCTCGATTGTTTTCCAGGGAAGCCGAAGCGGGCCGGCGCCGGCTTCTGTTCCCGCGGGTGGAAATGGTCGGGCACCTGAAAACGCTCTACGAAACCTGGAGCAGCGTTGAGGTCTTCACCCCGTCGGAGAATTCGACGGAGATCGGGAACGCCGTTGATTTCTTTCGCCAGTTCGCGTCGGAAGCTGACGCGGCAGGGACGATCGACGAACTCCTCGCTTCGGGGCTTTTTGACCGGTTGCGTGAATACAAAGACGGGATCGGAGAGCTTTTCTTCGCTCGTGAAGTTGCCGCAGCCGCGATCGACTGCAACCTCCGTGTCGGCAATAAGTTTGTCGAACTTGTTGCCCGGGTACGAGAGAAGGACGTTCCGGTACTTGAAGAGCGTTTCGGTGATTCGGTCGATCAACTCGTTTCGAACACGACCGGCCGCACGCTAAACCTCGGCGAACTTCTCCGCTCAGAAGAAATTCGCAGCGGTGTTGAGGAGGCCACAGAGCCGGAGCCCCAGCGGCAGGTTCAACCGGAACCCGTCAGGACGCACACGCCCGCACCCAAGCAGGCCGCAAAACGGTTTGCTTCTTTCAGCGTCAATAAGTGGCTTCTCGCCGCGACCATCCTGCTCGTTTCGATCAGCAGCGGCGTCTATTTCTGGGCAGACAAAATGGCAAGCGGCGCTCAGACCTCGAGTGTCGCCGAAGAGGTTGACATCTCGGCGACCGACCTCAAACAGCATCTCGAAAAGGCTCGTTCGAGCAACGAGACGCTTTACGGCGTGACGACTCCATCGTGGGACGGCCTGTCAGAGGAAGAAAAGAAGGAGTTTCTTTCGAAAGTGGTCGAATTTGCCACACAACGCGGATACACAAAGGTCAATCTTTTGAACTATCGCGGACGGACGGTAGCGTTTTCCAGCAACCTCCGTTTCGAGATCCTTCCTCCTGCCTGAAGGCGGAATTAATTGGGAAAATTGGCGGCCTACGGCCGCCTTTTTATTTTCCCATCCAAATTTCTAGAGAATCTGCCCTAATAGTCGTATTTAATGGTACGAATCGAACTATCGGGCCTTGTATGAAAGGGGGCGGCTTTTTTTGTTTCGTTTCGCGGTTGATTATGCGTAAATATAGGTATTACCTTACCAGGGCCTTGTTTTTAAAAACACTTAAACTTTACCAGAATCTATGCAACAGTTTA
>JAUCQE010000621.1 GCA_030372865.1 Pyrinomonadaceae bacterium | reverse complement strand
CGTTTACGGCACCGCCGATGAGCGAGGCCGTTGGGACGGTCGCGCTTTCATAGTAAGACTCGGTCGCGATCTGCGGGTCGAAAACGCCGCGTGCCGCACGCAGGTTGAATTCCGCGATCTCAACGCTGTTCCGCGATGCTTCGATATCGTTGTTGTTTTGAAGTGCACGCCGGATCGCATCTTCGAGCGAGAGCGATATCTGATTCGCAACGTCGACTCCAACGCGTTCAGACCCCGGCAGAGGCCGCATTGGGGCCCTGAAATCCGGAGCGACCGGCGGCGGGTCGCTTGGCAATACAGACGGCGGAACCGTGGCGACCGGTATCGGCGTAGGCGTAGGCGTCGGTGCAGGCTCGTCCTGTGCCGCTGCAAAATTCGAGGCCGCAACCAAGATCAACGTGCCGAACGCGACGCGGGCGGTCTGTGAGCCAAAAATTGACTTTATAAATGCAAAACTCATTTCGAACTCCCTTCGGCCTAGCCTTCCTGCTCTGCGATCTCGTCACGAGAACGCCGGCCGAAGATCGCTGCTTTGAGTCCCGACAGTCCCGCTCCGACCTTTCGCATCATCGGCGTCTCTGCCGCATCGTCGAAGAGCGAATAGAACACAGGCACCGCAAGCAGCGTCAGAAGCAGACATAGCGACTGTCCGCCAACGACAAGGATCCCGATCGACCGATTCGTCGCAGCACCGGCACCCGAGCCGAGCGTTAGCGGGATCATTCCCGCTACAAGTGCGAGGGTCGTCATCAGGATCGGACGCAGGCGATCGCGGTTTGCCTGGATGATCGCGTCGTACCGGTTCATGCCCTTCGCACGCAGCGTGTTCGTGTGATCGATCTGCAGAATGGCGTTCTTTTTGACGATGCCGAATAGCAGCAAGATACCGAGTGCCGAGAAAATGTTCAGCGTCTGTCCCGCAAGGGCGGTCGAAAGCAACGCGAACGGCACCGCGAGCGGAAGCGTCAGCAAGATCGTGATCGGGTGAATGAAAGATTCGAACTGGGCCGCGAGTACCAAATACATGAATACGAACGAAAGCAGGAACGCGTACATAAAGGACTCATACGCCTTCTGCAATTCTTTCGACTGCCCGGTAACGCCGGTCGTATACTCTGCCGGCATGTTTAGTTCCTTGACGTACTGCTGAAGTTTGGCCAACGCATCCGATTCCGACGCATTCTGCGGCAGTCCGGCCGAGACGGTCACTTGCCGCTGCCGATTCAAACGGTTGATCGACGACGGAGCGAACCCTTCCTCCAGCTTTACAACGCGATCAAGGCCGACGATGCCGCCGAGCGTCGACGAGACGGAGAAGTTTCTGAAGCTGTTACGGTCCCGCAGATAAGGTTCGTCGGCACGGAGCACAACGTCGTACTGCTGAGATCCTTCAGTGTAGGTCGAAATACGCTGCCCTGCCGAAAGCGTGTTCAGAGCCTGAGCAACATCACCGGCACGCACACCAAGGTCCGCCGCTTTCGTGCGGTCGATAACAACGCGGATCTCCGGAGTACCTACCTCGACCGAAGAGTCAGGATCACGGAATGTCTGATCTTGTTTCAGCTTCTCCACAAGCTGGTTGGCGTAAGCGTTAAGCTGTTCCATGTCCGGCCCGGCTATATAAATACCGACACCTGAACCGCCGCGTCCAAGGCCGATGCTTCCGGCGATCGAAGACGATGCAGAAACACTGACCTGATAATCCTTCGACGAATATTTCTTCGCGATCTGCCGAGTCTTGTTGATCAATTCAGACTGCGAATGCTCGCGTTCGCCGACGGGCTTGAGGGCCACATTGATAAAGCCGTTGTTCGATCCGGAACCACGTCCGAATCCGGCAAGTACCAGCGTGTTCTTGACGCCCGGCACTTCAGCTCTGATGTCGCGTGCAATTCGGTCCAGGATCGACTGCGTGGCCGATAGCGAGGTTCCCTGAGGCCCGCGGAGATTGACCTGATAAAGCGATTCATCTTCATCCGGCAGAAACGCCATACCCACGAATTGGTATAGCGGCACGATCGAAGCTACCGTTATTACGCAGATAAGCACGACTGCCCAGCGAAACCGCATCGCGAGCTTCAGCATGTAGGTGTAAGACCCGTCGATCTTGCGCCAAAGCCAGCCGTCCTTGGAGTCACTACCGTGGGATTCGCCGTCTTCTGCAGCATCGCCTTCCGGCTTTGGAGCATGAGCGGGAGCCTTGATCCAGCGTGCCGCAAGCATCGGCGTCAGGGTGAAAGAAACCACCAGGGAGACCGCGATCGCCGCAGCGGCCGTAAGTCCGAACGACGACATGAAGCGGCCAACGATACCGGTCATAAAGCCGACGGGTATGAAAACCGCCAGAAGCGACAACGTCGTCGCAAGAACCGCCAATCCGATCTCACGCGTGCCTTCGATCGCCGCCTGCATCGGGTCCATACCCTTTTCTTCGATAAACCGGTAGATGTTCTCGAGGACAACGATCGCGTCGTCGATAACGATGCCGACCATTAGGGTCAACGCGAGCATCGTCATCTGGTTCAGCGAGTAGCCGAACGCGGCGATAGCCGCAAATGCAGCGATGATCGAGACCGGGATCGCGAGTGCTGAGATGATCGTGGAACGGAAGTTCCAAAGGAAGAAGAAAACGATGATCGCGGCGAACAAGCCGCCGAGCACAAGGTGTTCCTCGATGGCGTGCAGTGAGTTCTCGATGAACTCGGACTGGTCGCGGATAATGGCGACATTCATATCTTCCGGCAGGTTCGGAATGATATTGGCCATACGCGTCTTGACGTTGTTGATGACCGCGATGGTGTTTGCACCGGCCTGCTTTCGGATACCGAGCGAGACCGACTGCGTACCGTCGAGCGATGCCGCCGACTGCGGCTCACCGCCCGTCTTTGCGACCTTGCCTATATCCTTGATCTGGATCGTGACGCCGTTGCGGTTGGCGACAGTAATGTCGTTGAACTGCTCGACCTCGGTAAGCTTACTAAGTGTGCGAACACCGAGAGTACGCTGCCCCTCGTTCAAGTTGCCGCCCGGCATTTCCTGGTTTTGGGCCCGGATCGCATTCGCGACCTCGGTCACGGAAATGTTATATGCACGGAGCCGGTTCGGATCGACGCTGATCCTGACCTGCGGGATACGCGAGCCCCACATGAAGACCTCTCCGACGCCGTCAGCCGATTCGATCCTCTCCTGGATCAGGTTCTCGACCAGTTCTGTCAGTTCGATCACGTCGCGCGGAGCGCTGATCGTGTACATCAGGATCGGCTGCGAGTCGGGGTCCGCCTTTTGAGCAACCGGCGGATCGGCGGTCTCGGGCAAGCGGTTCGCGACCGTACTGAGTTTCTGCTGGATCTCCTGAAAGGCGACGTCGGGATCTTTCTCGAGGTTAAAGGTCAGCGTTACGTTCGATGAGCCGCGCGTCGAACTCGACCGCATCTCTTCGACGCCGGGAACAGTGTTCAGAGCGCCTTCGATTATGTCGGTGATCTCGTTCTCGATCTCTTCCGGTGCCGCCCCGGGGTTTGTCGTGCGAACGGAAACCGTTGGGAGGTCGATCTTCGGAAAGCGGTCGACACCGAGCGTGAAGAAACTAAATCCGCCCACGACCGTCAGGAACATGACGATCACGGTTGCGAATACCGGCCTATTAACACATATCTCAGCTAACCATTGCATAATTTACTACCCTATGTCCGGCTCACTGGGCTACCTTTGCCCCCTCGTATAATTGATCAAGATTGCTCGTCGCTACCATCTGTTCGGCTTCGATCCCCGACAAGATCTGATAGCTATCCCCCTCTTCGGTCCCGAGTTGGATCACCTTCAACTTTGCCACGCCGTTCTCGATTACGAACGCCCGATAAGATTGTGTCGGTGCGTGGTTATAAACAGCGGATTTTGGAATGAATATTCCGGTCGAACCGCCCTCTTTTGTCACACGTGCCGTCGCGAACATGCCCGAGCGAAGTGCATTGTCGCCGTTCTCGATCGACGCCTCGACGATCGCCGAACGTGATGTGGCGTCGACGGCAGGATTTATAGCCGTCACGACGCCCGAAAACCTGCGGCCCGGATAGGCCTCCACCTCGAGCGAAACGCCGCGGCCAAGCCCGATCGAGGGAACATCGGCTTCCGCAACCTGCATCTGGATCTTGATCGGATTCGTACGGAGCAGCGTCGCGATCACCGTTGCAGTAGAGACGAACTCGCCCACAGCAACTTCTCGTGCACTGATGAAGCCCGCGAAAGGAGCCCGGATGACCGTATCTGCGACGCCCTGTTCCGCTATCTGTACCGCTGTCCGAGCAGCCTCGACCGCAGCTTCGGCACTTCGGATCTGTTCGTTATTCTGGCGGGCGGCATTTATCTGTGCGTCCAACTGCTCCTTGGCGGTGTTGACGCGTGCCTGTGCCGTGTCGCGGACCAGGCGGTATTGCTCGTAGGTGATCATCGCGACATCGCCGGACTCGACCAACTCGCGATATCGCTTCTCGTTCGTTTCGGCCTGTCTTAGTTCGGCCCTCGCGAGTTCGTAAGCTGAATTCGCCGCCCGAACTTCGGGGATCGAAGACGCATTGAACGACCCCTTCGGCCCAAGGCCCAGGCGAGCCTCTGCCTGACGGACGGCGACCTGGGACTGTTTCACCGCCGCCTGCCGCGCAGCAAGCTCGAGCCGGGCGTCCCGGTCATCGATCTTGGCGATGACAGCCCCTTGCGAGACAAAGTCACCAATATTTACCGAAATATTCGAGATCTTCCCCGCAACCTTCGGTGCGATGTTCGACACCTCATCCGCGACGAGGCTGCCGGTCGCCTGAACGAAAGCAGGTACGGCTCGCGATTCGGCCCTGGCCGTCGTAATGGGTATCGGAGCGTCTTCTGCCGCGGTGTTTGAGCTGTTAGTTGCGGCGGCGTTGTTCGCGCTCGAACTGCCGCACCCCGCGGCGAAGGACGCGACTACAACGAAAAGCGTTAATTTTATTGCGGCATCGAACCAATGGCTTGATAGTCGGAACATAAGTAGGTTATTAAACACTCGATTCTATAATACGGGTTCGTGCGAGTTAAGGTTATGATTGTAAATTTTTGTAAATGCGACGGTTACAGAATGAGGTTCGACAGAAGTCGGATTTCCGATGCACGGTTGCCTGATCTGGCCGAAAGTTCTATAAATGTACGTTGAGAGCTTATATACATAGAAATTAACATCACCTTTTTACCCATGATCGAAGAGATTTCAGCAACCGACTTAAAGGCCCGTCTGGACGCGGGTGAGGATATTCAGATCATAGATGTTCGTCAGCCCGACGAACATGCGTTCGCAAAGATCAACGGCACGAAGCTTATTCCGCTCGGCGAGATCATCGCCCGCATGTCGGAGATCGACGACACACGCGAAACCGTGATCCACTGCAAAATGGGCGGTCGCAGTGCCCGCGCGATCGAGGCGCTGCAACAGTACGGATTTAAGGGGAAACTTTACAACCTAAAAGGCGGCATCACGGCATGGTCGAACGAGGTCGACCCTGTCTCTTATACACATCTCCGAGCCCACGAGACAGCG
>JAUCQE010000620.1 GCA_030372865.1 Pyrinomonadaceae bacterium | reverse complement strand
GTATTAGACGCAAGTTTTTCAGGAGGCAAAGATGAACAGCAACCCACGCACAAAGGCCAGGAGAACGGGAGAGGAAAGCGGAGCCGCACTCGTAATGGTGCTGCTTATCTCATTCCTGCTTGGCACGGCGTGCGTGGCGATGCTGACCGCCGCCGGTGCCAGCGCTCGAAACTCGACCGATGTGCTTTCTGAAACAAAGGCATACTACGCGGCCGAAAGCGGCATCCAGGCCGCCGTCAATGCACTCCGCTTCGGCGGCACAGGCGGCGGGCCGGTCAACTACAAGACTGCCGTAAATAACTTTGCCAACAGCGGTGACCTCAGCACTTGGCTCCCCGCAAAATACGACTGTGACGGGGACGGCACACCCGACAGGGTTCGCATCGCCGATGAATGCACGAATGCTTACCAGATAAATGTCACCGACCCGGACAACTCGCAGTCGGTGCTATCGTTCGCGACCCTGGGCGCGCAGTTTCGTGCTGTGAACGCGGATGGTAGTTTCGGCCCTTGGGGTTCGGAACGACAGTTTACAAGTGGCACTTTGCAATCCACGTTGAGATGGGTCGCGAATACACCCAACCCGACAGTGCTCAACTTCTCAGCGGGAAACCCGACAGCCACTGCAACGATCGGAACGGTCGAGTTGATCAACGGTCCGGCGGGCGGCACAGCTATGACGAGCGTGACCGAGTTCAAGGTCTTTTACCAACTTCAGGTTCCCGGCCAGCCGGGATGGCTGATACTTGGACGGGTCGCGGTCGACGGGACCGTCACGGTCCAGTCTTCAACGTTTGTAGTTTCCGGCAGCGAGGCCCAACTCTGTTCACCGACCTGCGGCTCAGTCTACAGCGTTGCAGACCCCGGCGATATTACCGCCACCGTCAGCCCGAAAGAACCGACCAGGCTGCTTGTTACCGCAACCGGTCACGGCCCGAACCGCTCACTAAAGGTGTTGGAGGCCGTGCTGCAAAAGACGCCGTTGAACGGGGCGAATTCAGCATCGCCATTCACGATGAACGGGCCGTGTTTCGAGGCGGGAAACCCGACGAACACCGCGGTCTTTCGTGCAGGCACATCAGCCACAACGGCATACAGCGGAGTTTCGGGCGGCGGGGTGGTCGCACCTGCGTTTGCGTTCAACTCCCCGTGTAATCTCACGACCGCCGAAGGTTGGATCGATAACAATCTTGACCGGAACCTGCCGGGCACCGAGACGCCTCAGGTCAATCCGCCGCCTGCATATGTAGAGACCTACCAACTGCCGGAGTGGCAACGCACCCCATTGCAGTTGAATGACAAGGTTCAGCAGTATCGGGCGCAGGCGCAATACACCGGCACGTATTACAATCCGGCGACACAGAAGATAACAAATCCAGGTTATGTTGCCGGACAGACCGGGCCGATGACGGGCGTCACGTTTTGCGAAGGCAACTGCACCGTGGACGGCGATCTCGGCGGCGGTATTCTGGTCGTTACGGGAAAGCTCACATCGCTCGGCGGCTTCGGTTTCCGCGGGCTTATCCTTGTTACCGGCCCGGGCGGCTGGGAACGAGCGGGCGGCGGTTGCGGCCGTATTATCGGGAACGTCGTCATATCTCCATATACATCTGCAAATCTTGTGACGAATGTATTCACGCTTCCGCCGAAATACGAAATAACCGGTGCCGGCTGCTCCGGCGTCGAATACGCAAGCCTTGACGACCTTTTCGAGGGCGAAAATTCTGCCCTCACGAACTTCATCCGCGGGGTCGCGGAGAAGTAGCCCGATCCTCCGTGAGAGTGGCAACTTGGCGGGCTTCGGCCCGCCGTTTTTTTATTGAGATTCGAGGATGACGTGGGCGACGGCGTGTTCGGCGGTGTGTGATATCGAGAGGTGGATGCGAGTGACGCCTGCGTGTTCGAGGAGGACCTGTGCCTCGCCGGTGACGTTTAGCCGCGGCGCGCCGAGTTCGTCAAGAACGACCTCGATGTCGTGCCAGCCGATCTTTCCGCGCCACCCGGTTTTCAGAGCTTTCAGGAATGCTTCTTTCGCGGCGAAGCGGCCCGCGTATGATTGCCCGGCGGCCTTGCCCTTGACCTCGCAATAAGCACGCTCCGCCTCTGTGAACACGCGTTCGGCAAAACGCGGAGTTCTGGCGACCGCATCGCGGATGCGATAAACTTCAACAATGTCGATGCCGGTTGAAACGATCATGAGCGAACCCGCAACATCAATTCCTGACAAGACTTTAGCAGAATCGGGCTTTTATTGGCGAGAGACGGGCAGCGTCCGCGTGCTCGTCTGCCGTCCGCTCGAGGAAGCGGGTTTCGCGAACGGGTTCTCGACGCGGCTCGGCGGAGTCTCACAGATGAGCAGTGAGACGCCGACCGACCTCAATCTCGCGGGATACGACGAGGATGCGTCGGAGAACATCGAAGAGAACCGCAGGCGTTTTCTCGCGGCGTTCGATGACGGCTATAAACTCTCAAGTGTTTGGCAGGTCCACGGCGACGGCGTAAAGCTGGTCCGCGACATGGATGACGCCGCCCGGACCGAAGAGAAGTACGACGCGCTTGCGAGCGATCTTGCCGGATTGCTCGTCGGCGTAAAGACGGCCGATTGCGTTCCGGTCCTGATCGGCGACCCAAAGACCGGAGGCTATGCCGCGGTGCATGCCGGATGGCGTGGGACGGTGCAGTCGATCGCGGTAAAGGCGATCGACCTGATGAAGAAGGAATTCGGTTCCGACCCGGCGAATCTCGTCGCCGCGATCGGCCCGGCGGCGTGTGGGCGGAATTACGAGATCGGGCAGGATGTGATCGATGCTTTCGGCGAGAATTTCTCCGCGAGCGACAGCTATTTTTCACCTACCCGCGAGGGCCACGCACTCGTTGATCTTCACCTAGCGAACCGCGACCAAATTATCGGTGCCGGCATCAAACCAGAGAATATTTACACCGCACCATTCTGCACGATGGAAAACACAGGCCTGTTCTTCTCATACCGCGTCGAAAAACGGAAGTACGGAAAAACAGGCCGGCTGATGTCGGTCATCGGTCGAAAGCGTTAGCTATCTGACGCGAGCCGTTAATGTGATATTTTTCGTCCGCGGCGGATAGCAGACCTCGTCGGTGCATGCCTGATAGCGGACGGCGGCGGTGATGCGCATCGTGTTGCCCTTAAAACCTTTCGGCACCGTTACAGTGAACGGGAACACAACGCGGCCTTCGTAGATATTGATCGGGTTTTGCGAGAATGCGAACCGCTTGTTCTTGCCGCGGGGATACGTGACGCCGCGAACCGTTACGCCGTTGCCCGTCAGCCTGACCGACGTCGGGATCGCGTATTCGCTGTCAGGCCGGCTCGAGTTAACATGAAGCCCGCCCGGAATATCCAGCACGATCGATCCGCGGGCCGTGCCGCCGCGCGCGGCACTCGCAACCGAGCCCGTCACCGTCTGAGCCGCGACGTTGATCGCCCCGGCCGCAAGCAGAAAAATACTCAGCAAAAGATATCTTTTCATAAATGAGTCCCGTTTTATGATGTCTTAACTCGCGGGCCGGTGGTATCAATTCGCCCGAAACGTATCGAGCATAAGCTCTATTCTATCCGAAAAATCGGCTTCCGTGTCCGCGATCGCGGCAATTCGCAGTTCAAGCACTGAGCCTTCCGCTTCGATCAGCTTCATACGTTCCTTGATTTCGACGCCGTTCTCAAATCTGGATGCAGTGAGAGTCAGCGTGCGTTTCTCGCCGATCTTTTGCCCCGCGTCTTCGGCGGTGATGTCGGTCGTCTCGGCGATCTGATCACGGACTTCCGAGAGCGAACTGCCGGCATGGTCGCGGACCTCAGCGGACACGAGCCTGATGCCGTCTGCTTCGTCGGTGCCGAAATCTCGTGAATACGCCGCGTAGCGAGTGCCGTCCGGCGGCTCGACCGGACTGATGAAGCCTTCGGGCTTCGTAAGCGAGAACGTGTCTGTTTCGGCGGCCTCTTCCGCATACGCTGCCGCTGCATTCTTCTTGATGCGGGTCGATGCCCAAACCATCAATGCGACGAGTATCAAGCCGGGTATCAATATCTCCATATCAGGTTACGCGAGAACGAGGTTCGGCTCCTCCTTTGCGGCAAGCTGCCCGCACGCTGCGTAGATATCGCGGCCGCGGGGCGTGCGGATATAGGCCGAAATGCCTTCGGATTCGAGCACTTCCTTAAAGCTCTTTACGCGGTCGGCGGCCGACGGGCGATAGTCGAGCTGCGGGGCCGGGTTGTGCGGGATCAGGTTTATCTTCACCTTTCTGAGGCCGTGCTTACGGATCAGGGCCGCAAGATCGCGGGCGTGGCGGTCCGTGTCGTTGACGCTGCCGAGAAGCACGTACTCAAAGGTAAATCGCTCGCCGCGTTTCAGCGTTTTTTCAAATGCTTTTGCCGCCGCCATCAGTTCGTGGATCGGCCAACGCTTATTGATCGGCATTATCTCGTCGCGTTGCTCGTCATACGGCGACGACAGCGAGATCGCGAGGTTCGGGCGTCGTTCGAGCCCGGCAAAATCGTAGATCTTTGGCACGATGCCGGCGGTCGAAACGGTGACGCGGCCCGGCACGATGTGCAGGCCGTCCTCTTCGGACATTATCGCGAGTGCCTTAATGAGATTGTCGAAGTTCAGGAACGGTTCGCCCTCGCCCATCGCAACGAGGTTGGTGCCGTGCGGCGTTTCCGCACCGACGCCGTAAACGTCGTTGAGCACGATGACGATCTGCTCGACGATCTCGCCGGCCGTCAGGTTGCGCAGCAGCCCGAGCTTTCCCGTCAGGCAAAAGCTGCATTTCAGCGGACAGCCAGATTGCGACGAAAAGCAGATCGTGTCGCGGTTCTCGGTCGGGATAAAGACGGTCTCGACCGGATAGCCGTCCTTCGTCTTCATCAGAAAACGCCGCGTGCCGTCCTCGGAAACAAACTTCGATTCGACCGTGAGCGTCGCCGCCGCCGCAGTCGTGCTCAGCTTTTCACGCAGGGACTTCGGCAGGTCGGTGATCTCTTCAAGCGAGCGAAGGCGGCGTTGGTGCAGGCCCTTGAAGACCTGGTCCGCGCGGTAACGCGGCTCGCCGATCTCTTTCATCAGATCGGTAAGCTCATCGCGGCCCATGCCCAGAAAATGCCTCTCTTCGGCCATAAGTTCTATCTTAGCCGATTGCATGCCGCGTTGGCATCGGCGGGGAATCGGAAAGCGGTTTGGTAAACTGGAACGGACGATGCCCGAACGCTTCCATATTCCCGGCCTGCTTAGGTTTACGCGGTCATGCGGCATATTGCTGCTCGGCGCGCTTAGCGTACTTTTCGTATCGTCTTGCGACACGATCCGCCGAGAGGTGCGCGAGATACAGCGTGAGGCGGAAAAGATAGATGTAAAGCCGCCGGTCTGGTCGCCGCCCGCCGGCGAGAGCGTCCATCTCGCACTAGGGAACCCGTCGAACGCCGGAACTATCGACCGCGACAATTACCTGATCGTCGGCGATGGACACGTGCTTTCATATAACAATTCACGCGGAACGGCGAACTGGGCATCGTGGCGCACGACGAGAGTTGACCTCGGGGAAAGGCTCGAGCGGCCGGATTTCCGGGCAGACCCACGGCTGCCGCCGGGCTTTCGGAAGATAGAGTATTTTCATTACTCCGGCAGCGGCTTCGACCGCGGCCATCTGGTCCCGAGTGCCGACCGGTTCGCGAACCCGCGGCTCAATGAAGAGACCTTCTTCATGACGAACATCGTCCCGCAGACAGGCGCGTTGAACCAATACCCGTGGGAACGGCTTGAGTCGTATGCGAGGACGCTGGCACGCAGCGGCCGCAATGTTTACAACGTTGCCGGCTGTTACGGCGATCAGGGGAGGCTGCGGAAGCGCGTCATGGTGCCGACCAACTGCTGGAAGGTGGTCATCGCCGCGAAAAGCGACGTCGACGCCAATGCAACAGTGATCGCCGTCGATATGCCGAACACGAAAGGCATCGAGAACGATACGTGGCAGAAGTATCGCACGACCATCCGCGAGATCGAGCGGCGGACGGGCTACGACCTTTTATCGAACCTGCCGCCCGCGATACAGGAAGCGCTCGAAACGAAACAGGGCACGGAATGATCCGCAGGCCCTTTTATGAAACCCCCGCCGCTTTTCCGCGTAATTGATTGCGTATGAAAAACGCACTCATTTTATTCGCGATCGTAATTTTTGGTTCGGCCTCGGCCTTTGCACAGCCCAAGGAAACGAACCCGGCTGACGTCGCCTCGCCCGAGGCGATAATCAAAGCGGTTTACGAGGTCATCTCGGGCGACGCCGGCAAGGCGCGCGACTGGGACCGCTTCCGAACCCTTTTCCATAAGGATGCACGTCTGATCCCGACCGGCAAGAACCCGAACACAGGCGTTGTCGGCGCAAGCTTTTTATCGCCGGAAGACTATATCCAGCGGGCCGGGCCGACGCTTGTTAAAGACGGGTTTCACGAGCGCGAGCTTGCCCATCGCATCGACCGCTACGGCAATATCGCACAGGTATTCTCGACCTATCTTTCGTTCAGAAAGGCCGACGACAAGACGCCGTTCATGCGCGGGATCAACAGCTTTCAGTTGATGAACGACGGAAAACGCTGGTGGATCGTAAACATCTTCTGGCAGGCCGAAACGCCGGACAATCCGATCCCGAAACAATACGAGAAGACAAAGAAGAACTGACCCGCGATGAAAATTGTCTTGACAAGTGTTAACGCTGTACTGTAAGTTAACAGTGTTAAGTGCATGGGTGTTGCGGAAAGAAAAGAACGAGAGAAAGAAAGCCTGCGTCAGGAAATAATCGACGCGGCCCGTGAGATCTTCGTCGCCGAGGGCTATGACCGGCTTTCGATGCGGAAGGTCGCTGAGCGGATAGAGTATTCGCCGACGACCATCTATCTGTATTTCGACGACAAGGCTGATCTGCTTCGCGAGGTCTGCGAGCAGTCTTTCACGAAGCTCGGCGATTCGATCCAAAAGGCAAGAAGGAAGAAGGGCCCGCCGCTCGAGGTTTTGAGACGCGGGCTTTTCGCGTATATCGAATTCGGCCTGGCGAACCCGCATCATTACGAGGTCGCTTTTATATCGCCCGAAGGCAAGATATTCGACACGGATGCTTACGAATTCGAGGGCTCGGCCGGCCAGCGTGCGTTCGAGATGCTGGTCGCGTCGGTAAAGGATTGCGTCGAGGCCGGAGAGATTCGTGTAAAGAACGTGGCTCTGGCCGCTCAGATGCTTTGGGCGGCAATTCACGGCGTCACGTCGTTGCTGATAATGCACAGGGATTTTCCGTTTGTGGACCGAAAGGTGTTAGTGAGATCAGTGGTCGAGACATCGATCAAGGGCCTTCAGGGCTAATATTTTTTTGACGTGTACTTAACAGTGTTAAGTACAATTGCCGCTTGCCGGCACGGAATGATCAGGAGGTAAGAATGACGATCGAATCAAGAAGAATGGCCGGAATGCTGCTGGTCGTGCTGCCGACGGTGATGTTCGGTGGTGTCAGTCTATTGTCGCTGTTGATCGGCGACCCGACGTATGCGGCGAACCCGCTGAGGCAGGACCTTTGGCGTGCGGGGCATGCTCACGCGGGCGTGTTCCTCATCTTTTCGCTGATCGCTCTTCGCTACGTTGACGAAACCAGGTTGTCTGACGGAATGCGCTGGTTCGCCAGGGCGGCGATACCGGCCGCGGCGATCCTTATTCCTTTCGCGTTCTTCTTCTCGGTGCTTACGCCGGAAGCCACGAAACCAAATGGATTGATCTACCTGGCATACGTCGGTGCCGTGATACTGGCAGCGGGGGTCCTGACGCTAGGCGTCGGGCTTATTCGTGTAAAGGGCGAGTAAATGGCTTGGCCTTTCGTTCGCGGCAGCCATCAATCGCGTATCCGCCATTCGCCGCAGAAGGCGATGTCCGCGCGGCCGGTTAGGAGTATCTCGTCATCGTCACGCCAGTGGACCTCGGTCGTGCCGCCTGGTGCCACTACGGATATCGTTCGTTCTGTGCGACCGGTAAAGGCGCTTACGATAGCCGAACCGCTGGCGACCGTGCCCGAGGCAGACGTCTCGCCGGCACCGCGTTCCCAGATACGTATCTCGATATTCTCGCTGTCGACGACCTTTATGAACGCGATGTTCGCCCGCTGCGGAAATACGCGGTGCGACTCCATCAGCCGGCCGTATGTCCGCCAGTCGAGATCGAAGCTGTCGACGAAGGTGCACGCGACCGGGTTGCCGACGTTTACGCCGGTGATCAAGAAGGTCTTGCCGTCCACCTCGATCGGCATATCGACGACGGCTTCCATCGGCTGGTCGGTCACGATCGGCACCTGGTCGCTTGCGAACTTCGGTTTGCCGATCTCGGCCTCGAACCAATAGTGGCCCTCCGATTCGCGTTCGATCAGGGTGTAGTTCTTTACGCCGCTGCGGGTTTCCAGCCGCAGGCTCGGGTAGTGCCAGATCCTCTCGTAATAAAGATAGGCGACGGCGCAGCGTGTTCCGTTGCCGGAAAAACCTGCGAAACTGCCGTCGGGATTAACGATCTCGCAAAAGTAGTCGGCCCTTTCGTCGTCTAAACGCTCGAGGACTGCGATGCCGTCTGCGCCGACACCCTTGTGCCGGTCGCAAATGTCGCGCGCGAGGTCGGGCAAGCGGACGTGCGAGGGAATGTTTGCTTTGGGAATGACAATGTAATCATTGCCGAAACCCTGAAATTTGCAGAAGTTTATTGATGACATATGGGCAGCGCGGCGGTGTGGTGCGCCGCTAAGATTCTACACCATATTACGGACAAACTTTCGAGAAGTTATAGTTTTTATAATTCTTTCTTATCGCCTAAACAGGTGAGAAATAAAAAAGATGCACAAGGCGTTTGTTACCTTGTGCATCAGACCGAACTTGCGGTCCGCTCTTAGTTTACCCAGTCTGCAATGAAGACGTTCGTGTCGCCCGGTTTTGCCGCATTGCGGTTCGAGGCGAAAACGAGCTTCTTGCCGTCCGGCGAGAACATCGGGAAGCCGTCAAAGGTCCCTTCATAGGTCACGCGCTCAAGGCCGGTGCCTGTCTCTTATACACATCTGACG
>JAUCQE010000619.1 GCA_030372865.1 Pyrinomonadaceae bacterium | reverse complement strand
CCACGCCGCCTTCGAGCAACGCCGCTGCCTGCTCCTTAAAAAGCTCCTTCGCTTCGTCGAACGACGTCGGCCCGTACGGCTCGATGCGAATGCCGAGCGGCCCTATGGCACCCGCGACAAAGACCTTCTCGCCCGCTGCTTCCTTCGCGATCTTCGCGGCCGCGACGTTTATCTCGTGCAGCTTTCCTTCAAGCCCGTACGGCTGCAGCTTGTGCCGCGTCGCGCCGAATGAGTTCGTTTCGATTATGTCCGCGCCTGCCTTGATGTATTCCTCATGCACCTCGCGGACGAGTTCGGGGCTCGTAAGGTTCAGCTCGTCATAGCTGCGGTTGATATATATGCCCTTGTCGTAGAGCCGTGTGCCCATCGCACCGTCGAAAACGAAGACGTGGTCAGAGGAGAGCAGATCGCGAAAGTTCTTCATAAACAAAAAGCCTCGCCAAACAGCGAGACTACTTTCAATGCGTTGAGTTGTCGGCTGTTTAGCAGATTATTTAACGTGGTCGCAAGTCGCAATAACTCACCACGGTCAATATGCTGAATGATGCGATTTTGCGGACTAAGTGTCAAGCAAAGCGGCGTTTCCGCCTGCGCCTAACGGCTCTGGCACTTGCGGCAAAAGAACGTCGACCTGCCGCCCTGCGGTATCCGCTTTATCGGCTCTTCGCAGACGACGCACGGTTCGTCCTCGCGGCCGTAGACCCGCCATTCGCCATCGGCGTTCTCTCCGTAAAAATTGCCGCCGATATTTTCCGGAAATACCGGGACCGATTCGCTGATCGCGATCGATTCGGCAAGCACATCGCGGATCGCACCATGAAGCACATCGGCACGCTTTGCCGAGAGTTTGTTCGCTGCCAGCCGGGGGCGGATCCGCGAAAGGAAAAGCGCCTCCGCGGCGTAGATGTTCCCAAGCCCGCAGACCTTCGTCTGGTCGAGCAGAGTTTCCTTGATGTTCCGCTTCGATCTCTTCAGCTGCTCATGCAGATATGCCGCCGTGAATTCGTCGGAGAACGGCTCCGGAGCGAGGCATGCAAGCTCTTTCGCCTCGAACAGGGAATCCGTCTCGACGATCTTCATCATCCCGAAATGCCGCTGGTCGGCAAAGTGGAGCACGTGGTCGTTGTCGAGCGTGAACTGCGCGTGCGAGAACTTCGGCTCCGGCATCTCGGCCGGCAGCATCACGAACCGTCCGCTCATCCTGAGGTGTGTGATCAGCGTGCGGCCCGTATTGAGGTCTATCAGGATGTGCTTCCCGCGGCGATGGACGTGTTCGATCTTGCTTTCCGAGAGAAGCCCTGCGAACTCCTCTGCCGCCGCGAACGGCGACAGTCTCGGCCGTATCAGCCGGGCACTCATAATGCGACGGCCGAGCGCGAGCTTGTTCAAGTGCCGCGTGACGAGATCGACTTCGGGTAATTCTGGCATCGTGAGGGTTTAGACCTTTGAATAATCGGGTATCGACGCCTTATCGCCGAGCACTGTGCCGGGCCGCACCGCCGCGTTCTTTCCGATATAGCAGCCGCGGCCGAGCACTGCTCCGTCCATCTCGACATGCGAACCGACCCGCGAATGTCCCCAAATGACGGAATTCTCGACGACCGCCTTTTCCTCGACATGAACGCCCGGGCCGAGGACCGAGTTGATCACCTTTGCGTTCGGCTTCACGACACAGCCTTCGGCAAGCAGGGAACGGTCGTCGACCGAAGCGGCGGTCGCGATCTCCGACGCTCCCGATGCCGGCAGGTCGAATCCCTTGATCTTGCCGTCAAGAAAATCGAGATGCGCCTGCAGATAGCTCTCGGGATTGCCTATGTCCCGCCAATACTCCGTCTCGAGGATGCAGGCGTTGAACTTCAGGCCTTTTTCCAGGATCGCCGGAAACACGTTGTACTCGAACGAATGATTTTCGCCCTCGGGGATCAGGCCGAGTACCGATGGTTCGAGGATGTAAATCCCTGCATTGATAGTGTTTACGCTCGTCTCCGACAGGTCGCCCGGCTTCGGCTTTTCGAGGAACTTCAGAATATTTCCGTCCGCGTCCGTCTCGACAAGCCCGTAACGCGAAGGGTCGTCAACTCGCGCAAGGACCAGCGTGGCATCCGCCTTCCTGCCTCGATGGCATTCGATGACGTGGTTGATATCTACGTCGGTCAGGATGTCGCCGTTCAGCACAACCGTCGTCCCGCCCTCGGCATTCGCCGCGAACTTGTACGCCCCGGCGGTTCCCATCGGCGAAGGCTCGGTCACGAAATTCACCTTCACGCCGTATTCCGACCCGTCGCCGATGACGTCCTCGATCTTGTCCGGCTGATAGCTGAGCGAGAGCGTGACGTCGGTGATCCCGGCACGAGCAAGAATTTCGAGCTGATAAACAAGAAACGGGCGGTTCATCACCGAGACGACCGGCTTTGGCGTGTAAACCGTAAGCGGCCGGAGTCTCGTTCCTTTGCCGCCGGCGAGGATCAGTGCTTGCATATAGAAAGTTCGGCTTCTGGCTGCCGGGTGCGAAACTACTAGGTTATTCAAATCTTTAGCCGAAATCAAAGGCTTCGGTTATCTGTCCGGTTACAAAAAATGTCAAAAATTGTTTGACATTTTTTTGCACGGCATGCTACATTCTGAAGTGCGGGAATAACCTTTGTTTCCCTGCACTTACCCACTGCAAGGCTATTCCGCCGGTCTACTGTTCGACGCCTTTTCCTCCGAAAATCTTCTTCAAGAACCCCCGATGGCATTCGACAAAACAAATGCAATGCGTAACGCTGAGCGGTATCTGGCCCAGGGCAAGATACGGTCGGCGATAACCGAATACAGACACGTGGTTCAGAACGATCCAAAGGATTTCGTGACGATGAACATGCTGGGCGATCTGTGCGTCAAGGACGGCGACACCGCTCAGGCCCTTAAGTGCTACAAGTCGGTCGCGGAGCATTACAGCAAGCAGGGGTTCGCAGCGAAGGCGATCGCGGTCTACAATAAGATCGCCAAGGTAGCGCCGTATTCGCCGGAGATCGCCGAAAATCTCGCCGAGCTCCACAAGATGAAAGGCTCGATCAGCGAGGCACGCGAGCACTACACCTCGCTCGCCGACCACTACGAGCGGAGCGGCCGTAAACTCGATTCGCTCGCGGTCTGGAAAAAGATCGCCTACCTCGATAAGAACAACACCAACGTCCTCGGCAAACTCGGGAAGTCCTACCTTGCCGAAGGCGAAAGGGAAGAGGCCATCGAGGCATTCAACACATTAGGCGAACGCCTGAACACGCAGTCAAAGTTTGCCGAGGCCGTCGAAGCTTACGAGCAGTCGATGGCCATCGATGAGAGAAACCATCACGCCCTGGCAGGATACGCCGAGGCGATGAGGGCTCTGGACCAGGCCGCAGATGCTGCCGCGCGACTTGAAGCGATCGGGTCAGCCGGCCAGTACGATCCGGAAGTGGCAAAGCTGCTTTTCGATTGTTACCTGGCCGCGACGAACGCATCAGAAGCCGAGCGGGTGCTTCTGCGGCTGGTCGAATTTGATCAAAGCGAACATGGCCGTTTTCTCAGGCTAGCAAGGCTCTACTTAGAAAAGGGCGAGACCGGCTCCGCGTCGCGGTCGCTGCAGCTTTCGTCCGAACATTTGCTCGTGGCGGGCCGCGGCGAAGAAGTTCGAGCTATTGTCGACAGCGTCCTCGAAGCCGAGCCCACGAACGTCGAATCGCTACGCGTGCTATGCGATATCCACACCTGGCAGCGCGATGAGCCCGCACTCCTCGCCGGCCTCAAGCGCCTTGCCGAGGCCGCGGGCAACTCTGGCTCCGTCCACGACGAACGCTACGCGCTTTCGCAGATCGTCCTCATCGCCCCGCAGGAACCGCGGTATGCCGAACGGCTTCGCGAATTGAACGAGGCGAACGGATTCGAAATCGAGCAGCCGGTCGAGAACGGCTTCGATGCTCACTTCGGGAAGCATTTCGCCGTCGCAGAGCCGGTTGAAGAACCCGCGGCTATCGACTTTGATATTTCCGCCGACATCGCCGGCTTTGAGGTCGAGAGCTTCAGCCCGGAAGCCGCCGGCTTCACCGACGCGGTTATCGAGGAGGTCGCAACCGAGGCCGTTTCACCCGAAGCCGGTGGCGACGACCCCAAATCGCGACTTTTCAAAGAGATAGAGAGCATCAAGTTCTATGTTGATAACGGTTATGCGGAACTCGCCGTCAAGGCGGCCGATGAACTGAAACAGGAATTCGGCGTACGAGCTGAGATCGACGAACTTTACGCCTACATAAACGGCCAGCAAACAGCGGTGTCAGATGAACCCGCCATGACGCCCGACCTTGCGCCCGTGCACGAGATCTCGGTCGAACCTGAAACAGCGGTCGAACCTGAAATCACGGTCGAAGAACCTGCGCCGTTCGTCGAAACGCCCGTTGAAACTCCAAAGCCCGCGGCATCGCCCGGATTCGACCTCAGCGACCTGACCAGCGAACTCGGTTTTGAGGACGAGGAAGACACCGGCTCTAACGATTCCGATTACGAAACTCACTACAACACCGCGACTGCCTACCAGGAAATGGGCCTGCTCGAGATGGCCATCAACGAGTACCAAAGCGCGATCGGCCTTGTCGCCGCTAACGACGGCAGCCGCCGGTTTTTCCAATGCGCGAACATGCTGGGCCACTGTTTCATCGAACTTGGCCGCCCGAATCTCGCCCTGACCTGGTTCCAGCGTGCCCTCGAGACGCCGCATCTCGACGACGACGAGAAGCAGGCTCTCTGGTACGAGATCGCGAATTCATACCAGGCCGACGGCGACCATTCGAACGCGGCCCGCTACTTCGAAAAGGTCTATGCCGAGAACATCAATTTCCGCGACGTCGGCGACCGCCTGAAGAGCATCGCCGTTCCCGCGTGAGGGCGTGCAAATACGGTTGTTCGGGCCGTGCAAAAACAGATATACTCTGACGGAATGGTTGAAAAACTGACCGTCATTTTTTTTATTATCCTGTGCCTGCTGCTCGGCTTTTATCTCATCCTTGCTCCGTGGGACACCATCTTCGGCAACTGGGGCGATAACTACCTGCTCGTCTATCTCGCCGATAAGTCCGGCATCCCGATGCTCCAGCAGTCGGTCGCGTCAAATTGGGTCCGCGGCGCGGTCACCGGCCTCGGCGTGCTCAACCTGATAATCGCCTTTTGGGAAGCCGCCCATTTCAAGCAGAGCGTCGCGATGCTGAAGGGAGCAGAGTCCGGGGACAAGAAATGAGCTTTCATTTTCGCTCGCCCCTCGTTTATCTCATCACCGACGGTTCGCTTACCAATGAAAATTTCACCGCCGGGAAACACGCCACGCTTCGCATTACCGAGGCGGCGGCCGAAGCAGGTGTCGGGCTCGTACAGATCCGCGAAAAGCAGCTGACGGGAAGGCTGTTGTATGAGCTCTGCGAAGACGCCGTATCGATCTGCCGCGGCACTGAAACATGCGTTCTCGTAAACGGCCGTGCCGACGTCGCGATCGCCGCCGGTGCCGCGGGCGTTCAGCTGCCGTCGGACGGCGTGCCTGTTGCCGAACTCCGCCGTCACGTACCCGAAGGCTTTATCATCGGATCATCAGTACACGCCATTGACGAAGCCATCGCGGCAAGAAACGACGGGGCCGACTTCGTTACTTTCAGCCCTATTTTCGCATCGCCCGGAAAAGGCGACGGCGTCGGGCTCGAGGCGTTGAGCGAGTGCGTGAAAGCGGTCGCGGGATTTCCGGTCGTCGCTCTTGGCGGTATCGACGCGTCGAATTATGAAAAGGCGCTCGACGCCGGAGCGGCGGGCTTTGCCGCGATCCGTTTTCTGAACGACGCCGAACAACTTAAAAGGCTTGGAAGAGCATTAAAACGATATGGATCAATTGGAACCCGCTGAACACCAGCCGATCTGCCTTACCATCGCGGGACTCGATCCCTCGGGCGGAGCGGGCATCATCGCCGACATCAAAACCTTTTTCGCATTCGGTTGTTTTCCGACGGCGGCGGTTTCGTCCATCACATTCCAGAACACTCAGGCCGTCTACGGCGCGGAGGCTCAGACCGCTGCGGCCGTTCGCGGCCAGGTCGAACCGATCATCGACGATTACGACATCGACGCCCTCAAGACCGGAATGCTGCCGACCCGCGAGGTCATTGAGGAAACCGCAAGGCTCATCCGCGACGCCGGTTTAAAGAACCTCGTTGTCGATCCGGTCGTCCGCTCGACGTCCGGTTTCGACCTCATCGATAACGCGGCACTAAAGGCACTGATCGAGCAGCTTTTCCCGCTCTCGGATCTCATCACGCCGAATATTCCCGAGGCCGAACGTATTTCCGGCGTCGCCATCCGCAGCGAGCAGGACATCGAAGACGCGGCGGGGATAATGCGGGAAATGGGTGCCCGTAACGTGCTGATAAAGGGTGGGCATCTTGAGGAAGCGAAGAAAGGCTCAGCGGTCGACTACCTGTTTCTTGACGGCGAACTCCACACCTTTGACGCCCGGTTTTACGAGACCAAAGCGACGCACGGCACGGGTTGTACGCTTTCGGCGGCTATCGCCGCTAACCTTGCATTCGGCAGGGAACTTCGCGACGCAGTCTCGCTCTCGAAGACATTCGTCAACGACGCCATCCGCACCGCACCCGGCATCGGAAAAGGTCATTCGCCGATAAACGTCCGGCCTATCTAGCTATTGGGATAAAAGCAGGCGTTTCGTAGGTAACGCCGAAGGTAAGTCCGGTTCGCGGTGAGAAACGAGTCAGCCCAAAGATGGCGGCTGCGTCGAACCTCAGGCCCGATGCGCGGATCTGCGTGCCGACGCGAAACTGCCCGACGCTTTCCGTGCCGAGCGGCACGTCGCCGCTGCGGGTGTTCGCACGTCCGTTCACCTCGGTGACTGCGTTGATGTGGTCGGTGACGCGGAAGATGCCGGCGAGGCCGTAGAGAATGACGTCGTTCTGAGTGAAGTTATTCAGCGGGGCGTTCATTATCCCCAGGCCGACGTTGCCGTAGATATTGGCACGCGGCGACTTGCCCGCGAACTCGCCGAATTTCTTCTGCACGATCAGCTTGCTGAAGATGTTGATCTGGTTCGTGCCGATGCCCTTCGCCTGGTCGGTGTTCGGCATTTGATAGCCGAATTTCATTCCGATCGCCGGAAAGTTCTTCGTTTCGCTCAATAGCTTGATCTTTGCCGAAATGACGATGTCGTCAAAATCGTTGGTCGAGTTTCCGGTTACGTTCAGCGGGATCGGCGAAGGCCGGGTCTGCGAATTGATCGCAAGAAAATTCTGGACAGCGCCTTCGATCTGGAGTTCGACATTTGGTGCAAAACCCTGACGGATCCTAATGTCCGCGACGCGCGTCAGGTCGCCCTTCAACCCCGAAAGCGGCAGCTTTACGTTCTGAAAGAAATCCACACCCGCACTGATCTCGATCGCGCCTTGCGGCGTGATGTCGATGTCGTCCGTGATCAGCGGCCGTTGCTGAGCCGCGGCGGCCGTTGCTGCGGCAAATATTGCGAGGATGAGAGCTGCGAACTTCACAAACGTAATTGTGCATAGAACGCCGGTTTTTGTAAATGTTCACGACCGAGAAACTTGCCGCCGGTGCTTTCGCGATTCGAATCGCCTTTTTGGACAAACCATCTCAAAGTTGTCAAAATCATCGAAGGTTTCAGTTACCCGAAGGAGGTTTCCCACGTTGCCGATCGAATTGGTAAATTCTCAAAAAGATCAGCCCGACAATAGCGGTCTGCGGCTGGTCGACGAACCTAAAGAGCCACATGCATTTCCGGCGCTTGAGAAGCAGTTCGTCAATTTCATTTTCCTGCGGGTGAACCCTTCGTGGCGAAAACTGCCGGAGGCGGAAAAGCAGGAATTCAAGAACGAATTTGCCGCGGTTTACGAAAGTTTTCGCAGCGACTTTCTTTTGTTCAGCTATTCGCTGGTCGGTTTTGATTCAAAGGCAGACCTTATGTTCTGGCGCATCGGCAGCTCGATGGACCTGATCCAGGAAATGACGGCCAAGCTTTACCGCACGCGGCTCGGCAGCTATCTTGAGACTGCCGACAATCACCTCGCGGTCACAAAACGGATGATGTTCGTCTCGGAAAGCACCGAGGACCGCTACTACGTAAACGCCGGCGAAAAGAAGTACCACTTTTTCTACCCGTGTGCGAAGAATCAGGATTGGTACGACATGACGGCGGAGGAACGCGACGCCCTGGTCGAGGAAAATTTTATGGTCGGGCGGAAGTTTCCGAACATCAAGATCCACCTGACGCATGCGTTCGGCTTTGGCGACAGGGAATACCTGATCTCTTTTGAGACCGACGAGCCGAAGGATTTCCTCGCTCTGGCAGAAGAACTGCGGCAGACGCCGGCGAGCAAGTTCACGCTTCGCGGAATGCCGGTTTACACGTGCCGCCAGCGTCCGCTGATGGAATGCCTGGACGCGTTAGGTTAACCGATGGCGATCGTTGCGAGGAAATTTACGGTCCGCGGGCTGGTGCAGGGCGTCGGCTTTCGATATTTTGCCCAGCGTTCGGCGGCGCGCCATCAGATCCGCGGCTATGTCAAAAACCTTCCGGACGGCAGCGTCGAGGCACTCGCGCTCGGCAGTGAGCGGATGGTCGAGGAATTCAAACACGACCTCGCGGCCGGGCCGACCTATTCAAAGGTCGAGGATCTGGAGGAACTGGTGCTCGAACCGACGATGGAATATTCGACATTCCGGGTCGAACGATAGCCGCTAAAGCTGTAATATATAAAGAGATAGAT
>JAUCQE010000618.1 GCA_030372865.1 Pyrinomonadaceae bacterium | reverse complement strand
TTTTCCATTTCCGCGAGGCTTTAAATGCGTTCCTATATCCCAAAACTAGTTACTCTGGCAATACTGCTCTTCGCACTTGCGGGTGCGATCTTTGGCCAATCGGCACATACACTTCAAGGCCGCGTCGTCGACGCGAACGGTGCGGCGATCCCGGCCGCGGCTGTCAGCGTCGTTCGCGATGATGTCTATTACCGCCTTCGAACGACGACAGGCGAGACCGGTGAATTCACGGTCGCGGGGCTCGTCGGCGGAAACTATGACATAACGGTCAAGTCGGCATCGTTTGCAGCTGAGACCCGTCGCGTTTCCCTGCCGGCGGGCGACCGCGTCGAAATAGTTTTATCTCCGGAGCCCGTCGCCGCCGAGATCAGCGTGACGACCAGCCTGCTCGCCGGCACGAGCGAGAGCCTGGACGAAGTTCCCGGCGCCGTCGAACGGCTTGATGCGGCGATATTGGAAAACAGCCGCGTCTTTAATTTTTCCGAGGCACTCAGGAAGATCTCCGGAGTCAACGTCCGCGACGAGGAAGGCTTTGGCCTGAGGCCGAACATCGGCATCCGCGGCACCAACCCGACGCGTTCGTCGAAGATCCTTTTGCTCGAAGACGGTATACCGCTGACGTACGCGCCTTACGGCGACAACGCTTCGTACTATCATCCGCCAATCGAACGCTACACGTCGGTCGAGGTGATGAAAGGCTCGAGCCAGATCGCCTTCGGCCCGCAGACCGTCGCGGGTGCGATCAACTACCTGACACCGAACCCGACCGAAAAGCCGACGTTCGGCATTCGCTTGACGGGAGGCAACCGTTCGTACTTCAACGGCAGCTTTTTCGGCAGCGGAACTCTCGGGAAGACGGGCATATATGCAGGCTACAGCCGAAAGCAGGGTGACGGTGCCCGCGAGAACATCTCTTCGAAGCTGAACGACATCACGACGAAGATCGTCCAACCGATCAACGACCGTAATTCGCTGACCTTCAAATTCAGCTATTACGGCGAGGATTCGAACGTTGCTTATACCGGTGCGACAGAGGTTGAATACGCCGCCGGTCAAAGATCGAACCCGTTCGAGAGCGATTTCTTTTACGGCGACCGGTTCGGTTTTTCGACCAACTACACCTCTGTATTCACGCCGCGTGCCGTGCTCTCGACGAATTTTTACGCAAACCATTTCCGCCGTCACTGGTGGCGGCAGGCATCGACGTCCGATCATCGGCCTTTTCGTCTCAACTCCGACCCCGACTGCCTGGGGATGGCGGACCTGAACACGACCTGCGGCAACCTCGGCAACCTGCGCGAATACGACACTATCGGCGTTGAGCCAAAGTTTACCTTCACCTATGACGCAGGAACCGTAATGCGGGGCGAACTGCAGACCGGCTTCCGCATTCATTGGGAATCGCAGGACCGCACGCAGAAGCTCGGCGACCTGCCGAACAGCCGCGACGGCGTCATCAGCGAACGCAACATCCGCAAGACGCTGGCGTATTCGGGCTTTGTGCAGAACCGGTTCGTGTTTGGCACGTTTGCCGTCACGCCGGGCGTGCGGTTTGAGCGTATCGAGTTGTTCCGCGAGAACCGGCTCGTGACACCGTTCGCAACGGGCGAATCGGTCGTAACCGAGGTCATTCCGGGCATCGGTTTTGCTTTCTCCGGTCTGCCTAAGACCACGATAT
>JAUCQE010000617.1 GCA_030372865.1 Pyrinomonadaceae bacterium | reverse complement strand
GGGGCACTGCTCTTCGAACGTTATCTGTTGAGGTTTCAGGGCTTTTACTATATCTTTGAACCTTTATACATCTGCATCTCTGGAGGAATCTTAAAGAAATGGGTATTAAGGTTGGTATCAACGGATTCGGCCGCATCGGCCGCAACGTGCTTCGGTCATGCCTGGGCGATAAGGACATCGATTTCGTTGCAGTTAATGATCTTACGGACACGAAAACACTCGCTCACCTGCTGAAGTATGACTCGGTGATGGGAAATCTCGATAACGAGATCACCGCCGAGGGCGATACGATCACGGTTGACGGTGATTCTTTCAAGGTTTTCTCTGAAAAGGACCCGTCGCTGATCGACTGGGAATCGGTCGGAGCAGAGATCGTTATAGAGTCGACGGGCCGCTTTACGAAAGCAGAGGACGCGTCGAAGCACCTTCGAGGCAGTGTTAAGAAAGTCATCATTTCCGCACCCGCCAAGGGCGAAGACATCACGATCGTTTTGGGCGTCAACGAAAATGCTTATGACCCGGCGAGCCACAATATCATCTCGAACGCATCGTGCACCACGAACTGCCTTGCTCCCGTCGCAAAGGTCATCCACGAGAAATTCGGCATCAAGAACGCCTTGATGAACACCATTCACAGCTATACGAACGACCAGCAGTTGCTTGATCTGCCGCACAAGGACCTCCGCCGAGCCCGTGCCGCAGCACTTTCGATGATCCCGACCTCGACCGGTGCCGCGAAAGCGGTGGCACTCGTGATCCCGGAACTGAAAGGCAAGTTCGACGGTATTTCCGTTCGCGTTCCGACCCCGAACGTCTCGTTGGTCGACGTGGTAATGAACGTCGAAAAGGAAACGACCACCGAAGAGGTGAATCAGGTATTGAAGGACGCCGCGAACGAAGAACTGAAGGGCATTCTCGCATTTTCGGAAGAGCCGCTTGTCTCGATCGACTTCCGCGGGAACCCGAACTCCTCCATCGTTGACGCTGAGAACACGAAAGTCATCGGCGGTACAGCGATCAAGATACTATCGTGGTACGACAACGAATGGGGATATTCTTGCCGCGTTCGCGACCTTGTGAAATACGTCGCGGAAAAAGGTATCTAAATTCGCTCAGCGACTGAGCCCACAAAAATGAGAGTTTTACCCTCCCTCCTTCTCCTATTCCTGGTTTTTACCGGTTTCGCACCGGAAATCGCAGCACAGCGCAAACGGACGGCCCCGAAAGAGCCGTCCGTTACCGTCTCCGTTGTCGGATTGGCGACGCCCGACGTTCAAAAGCGGCTGGACGCCTTTGAAAAGGTTTGGCAAACCATATCGCTGTACTACTTCGACGGAACTTTCGGTGGGCTCGACTGGGAACGGATCCGAAAGGAGTTCGAGCCGCGTATTCGCCGGACAAAGACGGATACGGAGGCACATCTGATCATTGAGGAGATGATCGGTCGGCTAAAAGCCTCCCATCTTGCGATAGTTCCGCCGGATGTTTACGAGGCGATCGAGACCGCGAAAGCGAAGGCGAGAGAGAAGCGAGAAGAGCGGGCACTACTTGAGGCGGCAAACGATGACGAGGAGGCCGAGGGCGAAGCTGACGAAGACGATGAGGCCTATGCGAACTACGGCATCGGCGTGGATCTCAGGTACATCGGCGACCGTTTTGTCGTATCAAGGGTCGACCCGTTCTCTACGGCGCGGCTCGCCGGGACCAAGCCCGGTTTTGTGATCGAAGCAATCGACGGGGTTTCGCTGATCTCGCTTATCGGCCGTGTGCGGCTCGCGTACCCGAAGAACGAAAGAGTGCTCAACTATCTCCCGTTCGAGATCGTCGCCGAAGTGTTGAATAGCCCTGAGCCGTTGCCGGTAACGGTCAGCTATCGCGATGCCGAGAACGCACTTCATTCCGTTGAGATCGCGCGTGAAAAGTTGCCTTCGCTCGCGGTAAACCTTGGGAACAATATTCCGGAACGTCAGCTGTTGTTCGAACGCCGGGCATTGACCGAGGACATCGGGTACATTCGCTTTGATAACTTTTCACTGCCCGTGATCGAAAAGTTCTGCGAAGCAATCGAGATATTTGAAACAAAAAAGGCGTTGGTCATCGACCTGCGCGGAAACATTGGCGGCGTACTATCCGTGAGTTCGACGCTTGCGGGCATGCTCTCGGATAAACCGTTCAAACTCGGGACGTCTGTCTACAGGTACGGTACCGAGAATATGGAATCCGCCCCAAAGGCGAGGAATTACAAAGGAACGGTCATCGTTCTTATAGATCGGCTATCCATCTCCGCGGCGGAGATGTTTGCTGCGGCTCTGCAGGATTCGAAGCGGGCGATGATCATCGGTGAACGGTCTGCGGGCGAGACGCTACCCTCGGTGTCGGTCGCGTTGCCGACCGGAGCAACGTTCTTATACCCGATCGCAAACTTTAAGACGCCGTCAGGTAGATTTCTCGAAGGGGCGGGCGTTGTTCCCGACAAGGTTATCGCGCTCGATCGCTCGACGCTTTTGTCGGGCTCAGACCCGCAGCTCAATGCCGCGATCAAGACAGCGGAAACGCTAATATCGGCCACTCAAAACCCGCCGCCGCCCGCCGGGACGGGCGTCCCGATTGCAACCCTAACGGGTGGAAGCCCGGGGCCGCCACCTCCGCCGCCAGCGAAAAAGGACAGCGCCGTACCGCCTGCGCTATTTGGCTCCGCGTCTAAGCCCCCGGTGATCGAGGGCAAGGCCCGCCAGTACATGGATCAGTTCGCGGCGAAGGCGGGTGGAATCGAGGCTTTTGATAAGCTCGAGAGCTACGAAATGTTGGGCGAGGTAACGATAACCCAACTCGGCTCTGCAAATCGTTTCGATTACAAGATATTAAAATCGGGCAAGGATAAATATACTGAGGTCCTCACTTCGCCGTCGACGGGTGAGATCAGGGACATCAGGAATGGGAAAACAATTCACATTAAGGGCGACCTCGGGATCGATCAAATCGTCCCGTTCCCGGTCGAGATCGAAAAAAGCGACATTATCTCGATGCTAAGGTCCGGGTTTAGAGTTGACGACTTTAAGACGTTAAAATATTTAGGCGAGTATGAACTTGAGGGCCGTAAGGTCCATCTGATCGACGGCCAGACCACGTCCGGTGCCTCCATCGCGTTGACGTATCATTCGGAAACGCTACTGCTTGCGGGGTATGAGGGTCCAAACGGCGGTATGAAATTCGACGATTACCGGAGGGTCGGGGAGGTGATGCTTCCGTTTCGCATCTATAACCGAGCCGGATTGGACATCAAGTTCGATGAGATCAAATTAAACACAAAGATCGATCCGTCTGTTTTTGAGCACCGCGAGCGATGCTACGACAGGGTCGGCAATAATTAACACTTATGCAGAAACGATCGATTAAAGATGTCGATATTGCGGGAAAGACGGTATTCGTCCGCGTGGATTTTAACGTGCCGATCAAGGATGGAAAGATCGAAGACGACACGCGGATCAGGGCGGCGTTGCCGACGATCAAGTATGTTCTGGACCATGGCGGTAGTGCGGTTCTTGCCTCGCATCTTGGAAGACCGCTCAAGGACAAGAAGAAGGCGGAAGAGAAAGGAATCCCTTTTGACGAAAGCAAGTATTCGCTGCGGCCGGTTGCCGAGCACGTGAGCGAGCTACTCGGCCATCCCGTCAGTTTTCGGAGCATCGACGGCGATCTTTCCATGCTTGAGAACCTGCGGCTAGACGCCGGCGAGGAAGAGAACGATCCTGAGTTTGCAAAGAAGCTCGCGGTGGGTATCGACGTTTACGTTAATGATGCATTCGGAACCGCCCATCGGGCCCATGCTTCGACGGAAGGCATAACGCATCACGTTGACACATGTGTCGCGGGCCTTCTGATGGAGAAAGAGCTCGAATTTCTCGGCAAGGCACTACATTCACCTGAGCGTCCCTTCGTTGCGATACTCGGAGGGGCAAAGGTGTCGGACAAGATCCCGGTCATCAAGTCATTGATCGCACGGAAGGTCGACAAGCTCCTGATAGGCGGTGCGATGGCATATACGTTTTTTAAGGCTAACGGATACACGGTCGGCAAGTCGCTCGTCGAAGACGATATGATGGAAACCGCCCTTGACGTTCAACGGCAGGCGGAACAAGCGGGCGTGCAGTTGATATTGCCGACAGACCATCAGGTCGTAGATTCCTACGACCCGATCAACTCCAGGAAGGCGATCCCGATCGCGTTCACGAACGCCGGGCTCGTTGGGCTTGATATCGGACCGGAAACGGCGGCCGTGTTCGCCGGGGCTCTGGAAGGTGCAAAGACGATAGTCTGGAACGGCCCGATGGGTATGTTTGAGGAAAAGCCATTCAATGAAGGAACGCTCGCGGTAGCCATGGCGGTAGCGGCAGCAACGGAAAAAGGCGCTGTCTCGATCGTTGGTGGCGGTGATTCCGTCTCGGCGGTCAACCAAGCAGGCCTTGCCGACAAGATCTCTCACATTTCGACCGGCGGAGGCGCAACGTTGGAATTCCTCGCGGGTGATGCGTTGCCAGGCGTAGAGGCTCTCGACGATAAATAAATTCGTAAACTTAATTTTATCAATGACGGGTCGCTACGGCGATCCGTTTTCTTACGCCGCCGCTGAACTTGAGCAAGTGCATTAGCGCGGAAGCCGCGATTGGTGAGAATGCAGCGGAACGGAGTGCGGCACAGACCCGCAGGCGCGTCTTGAAGCGGTCTTGATGCTGGCTGAGATAGGTAGACGCAACGGTGCTGAACTCAAAGCCGTTTGCGAACGAGCGAGTGATAGCGTTTGCGGCTATCGCTGAGCTCTCTAACGCCATAAGAATCCCGCTGCCGGTAAAGGGGTCTATGAATGCCGCTGCATCACCAACGGTGAGTAGCCCCTCGCATGGAACCACCGACGCCGCACCGAAACGTTCGATTGGAACCGCGAGCCAGTCTTTCGCTACCGTCGAGTGTTCCAACACTGTTCCCGCACGCTTATTTGCAGAAACGACGTTTCGGACAAGATCATCCGCAACTGAACCATTCCGTTTTACCTGATCGGCGGACACGATAAAGCAAAGATTCGATAGGTCGTTTTCTACCGCGTTACAGCCGCCGTAACCGCCCGGATACGAATATATTTCACACGTCCCGTCCTCGATCGCGGCGCCACGCAAATGCGTCTTGAACGCAACACGCTTAGCCGCCTGCGGACTTGCTGTGGTAGTGGCAAACTTCCGGGCGAGAACACGCTGCCGCCCAGTAGCATCAATGTATATCCGAGCTGTTACTTCGGCTTCGGAGCCATCGAAACCCTTTAGCCGGATGCCGGATAAGCCACCACCCTCATTTATCATTGCCGCAGCCGTGGTCTTCGTCCGGACGTCTACGCCGACGTTCAGGCATTGATCGAGTAGGAGTGAATCAAGTAGTGCGCGGCTGAGCCCAAGCGCGTTTCCGGCCGTCGCGCCGAACCATTTGCTCTCTATCTCCACGGAACGTCCTGAGACAGAGTAGAAGACAGTCTCACGTATTTCGGAACCTACCTTCGGAAAAACGCCGAGGTCACACAATAGGTCGAGGCATTCGGGCGAGACAAATTCGCCGCACAGCTTTTCCCGCGGAAATTCGCCTTTTTCCGCGAGGATTACTTTCAACCCTGCCTGAGCAAGACGAATCGCCAACGAGGAGCCTGAAGGCCCGGCACCTACGATCGCGGCATCAAAGTTTTCACGCTGTCTCTTATACACATCTGACGCTGCCGACGAGTTCCGAA
>JAUCQE010000616.1 GCA_030372865.1 Pyrinomonadaceae bacterium | reverse complement strand
TCATTTACCAATATGGTGAAGAGCGAGCCTCGCGGCGTATAGCCAGATGGATCGTCGAACGCCGCAAGAGAGGAGAGCCTGTCGAAACGACGAAGCAACTTGCCGACTTGGTCGCGTCGGCATTGAGAAAAGGGCCGCGGGAGAAGATCCACCCTGCAACACGGACCTTTCAGGCATTGAGGATCGCGGTCAACCGCGAGATCGAGATATTGCAGCAGTTCATAGAAGACACCGTTGGACTGCTGAACGCGAACGGGATCTTTGCAGTAATTACCTTTCACTCGCTCGAGGATAGGATCGTAAAGCAGGCATTTCAGAAAATGTCGGGACGATGCTCCTGTCCGCCGCGTTTGCCGGTTTGTGCATGCGGAGCTACCAAGGCGGTAGAGATCCTGACGCGAAAGCCGATCGTTCCGGGCGAATCGGAGATAACTGAGAATCCGCGGTCGCGAAGTGCGAAATTGAGAGTTGTTAAGAAACTGGCCTGAAAGGCATTTTGAGGAAGACAGTCGTATGAAAAACAGAGGAAATCAGAGGATCACCAGAAATCGAAAAGCGGTCGCACGTAGGCAGCCAGTTTCATGGGGATATTTTTTCTTGACGGTTCTCTGTGCCTCGATAATGGCTCTCGGCTTCTTCTTTATCGCAGTACAGCATTTCGTTTCCGTTGATCTCGGCTTCAAAAACTCGACAATGCGAAAGCAGATCGAGGATCTCGAAGCCGAGAAACGCCGGCTACTGCTCGCCAAAGAAGTAAGTCTCTCGCCCGCCGAAGTTACGCGGACCGCTTCCAAACTCGGTTTCCGCGAAGCTGATCCGGTCATAACTACTGTCGCCGATCGCGACCTTTCGACCGACGGGCGGACAGTCACCGCTATTGTCTCAAGCCGTCCCGTTAATGAACGTCAGAAGATGGAGACACCTGCAAAGCGGAATACCAGCGCCGCCGATGTAAGATCGGGCATTGATTCGCGGCCGCGAGTTGCGGCTTCCGGTCGGGAGCCCGGACAGCAAGCGATCGCTGTCGTTGCGAAGCTCCGCTAGTGACTGCTTCGCTCTCGTAACTCCTTTAGCAAATTTCTTGACCGTCAAAAGGTGATCCGTATGCGGGCCCACGCAAAGCGAAAAAAGAAAAAAGCCGACCTAAGACAAGTCGCGTTTACGCGGTTCATGTTCATCATCGCGTTCTTTATTCTCTGGATCAGCGGGATCGGTGCGAGGCTGGTTTACCTGCAGGTAAACATGCACGAAGAACTGCGTGAAAAGGCGGTCGGCAATAGAACGCAGATCAAAAAGCAGCGTCAGCTTCGGGGAACGATCTTTGACAGAAACGAAAGAGCACTCGCTATCAGCGTCCGCGTGAAAACACTTTACGCCGATCCGACCAAATTAGAGGACATTCCGGATACCGCCAAAAAACTAGCGAATCTGCTAAAGGTGAATGAGAAGCAGCTGCGGGCAGACCTTACTGAAGGTAAAGAACTCGAGAAGAAGTTCGTTCCCATCGCTAAGGGGCTCGACGATATTCAGGTCGATGAGCTTAACAAAAAACTCGAAACGCCGAAGCTTAGCAAGGCGGACCTTCCAAAATATGCCGGTTTGCACTGGCGTGAGGACCAGCGGCGAAGCTACCCGCAGGGGACGCTTGCGGCGCATCTTGTCGGGTTCAGCAATGCCGATGGCGTTGGGCAGGCAGGAATAGAGCAGTCGCAGAACGAGCATTTGCATGGAGCGGTGATCAAGCGTGTTCAGGAACGAGACCGCTTCGGACGGGTCTACGATGAGCTCGTTTCGGAACAGGAAGAACCGAAAAACATCGTTCTCACGATCGACACGTCGGTTCAATACCACGTCGAGCGGGCATTACAGAAGGCGGTACGTCAATCGAATGCTAAATCAGGCTCCGCCATCGTCATCGACAACCGCACCGGCGAGATCCTCGGGATGGCTAATTACCCGACATACGACCCAAACGATCTTCGCGGAATTACGGCTGCAAACCTGACGAATACATCTATCCAGAACATGTATTCGCCCGGATCGGTATTTAAATTGATCACATACGGGGCCGCGATGGAGAAGCGGTTGATCTCGCCGGACGCGTTCATCGATACCGGGAATGGAGCGATCGAGGTTGCAAAGCATAGATTTAAAGATTCCAGGGCCCTCGGCAGCGTAACCTATTCAAAGGCAATGGCAGTTTCGAGCAACGTCGGAGCGATCCGCACGGCGTTGCGCCTAGGTAAGGAAGACTTTCATTCTTCAGTAGTTAAATTCGGATTTGGGTCGCCAACGGGCATCGAATTGCCGGCTGAAGCAAAGGGTATTGTCCGCCCTCCTGCCCGCTGGTTCGGGGACTCATTAGCGTCGATGGCGATCGGTTATGAAATTGGGGTCTCGGCGTTGCAAATGGCGACCGCTTTTGCGACGATAGCAAACGACGGAGTCAAGGTACAGCCTCATTTAATCAAAGAGATCCGACAAGCAGATGAGACCATTGTTTCAGTCACACGGCCCGAGAAAACTCAGGTCGTAAGTGTCGAAACTGCGCGCGGCTTGCGCCGGATGCTGCGAGAGGTCGTCGAAAGCGGAACAGGCAAAAAAGCCCACGTTGAAGGCTATTCGATAGCAGGTAAAACGGGCACGGCCTGGAAGTTTGACGAAAAGCTCAAGCGGGTAAATTCAGCGAAGTACATTTCGTCGTTCATCGGGTTTGCACCGGCTGACGATCCGGCAGTCACGATCGCGATCATGATCGACGAGCCGAAGAACGGCGGCCGTGATGGCGGCTCGGCCGCGGCACCGGTTTTTAGTGAGATCGCGACGGAGATCTTGCCGCTTTTAAAGGTCGCTCCGGACGGCACGATCGCGGAACAGACGGAAACGGAGGAGATTCCGGAATCTGTCGGTGACGGAGATGCAAACGCCTCTGCATTAGCTCCGCTCAACGAAGGTTCTGACGCACCGCGTACGGAAGATGCAACGTTGCCGAACCGGAAGCAAGACGCGGGAAGGGGATCGGCAGCAAAACAGGCAAAGGCAGCTCCGGTTGCTCCGGAAAAACGAACATCGCAGGATATAAAGAGCAGTAAGGCGAAACCGCCGAAAACAGCGGAAGCAAGGAAGAGAATTGAAGCTACGAACCGCAATTGAATCAATGTCTGGAGTGGCGACCGGGATCGACCCCGCCTTGGCCGAAAGAGATGTCGTATCGTTCGTGATCGACTCTCGTGAGGTGCAGGCGGGTGACGTCTTTTTTGCGCTGTCACAGCCAGACTACCAAAACAATGGATTCAACGGCGATTTCGAAGATGCGACCCGCTATGCGGCGGCGGCACTTTCGAGCGGAGCAGCCGCGTGCGTTCTTCGCCGCGACCGCTATGAGGAGCACAAGGCTGAACTCGAAGTCTTTTTGGATCGGTTGATATTCGTCGATGATGCGATCGCGGCATTGCAGCGGCTCGCCCATACCGTTTACCTGGAATGGAATAAGCCCGTTGTGGGGATTACCGGCAGTGCGGGAAAGACAACCGCCAAGGAACTCACCGCTCATGTACTTTCCGCGAGTCGCCGAAAGGTCTTGAAGAACATCAAGAATTACAACAACGGCCTCGGTCATCCGCTTACTGTCTTGAACCTTGCAGTCGACTCGACTTATGACGCCGCGGTTCTCGAAATGGGAATGTCAACGCCGATGCACGAGATCGAGCGTCTCTGCAGCATCACGCCGCCGGATGTCTCCGTCGTTTTGAACGTGCTTCCGGTCCATATCGAGCACCTCGGGACGATCGAGCGGATCGCTCAGGCGAAGGCAGAGATCGTTGAGGGAATGAAAGAGGGCGGTACGGCGGTGCTGAATGCAGACGATCCGCGTGTCGCCGCGATGAGTGAACTATCGAAAGGCGACGTAATAACCTATGCGATCGATAACGAAGCGGATGTGAAGGCGTCAGAGATCGAATTCCCCAGGTTTGGTGGGACTCGCTTCCGGCTGCGAACGCCGAGTGGAGAGGCGACTGCGACCTTTCCGCTCAATGGACGCCACAACATCATGAACGCGTTGGCAGCGGCCGCCGTTGGACACAGCTTTGGGATGACCGCTTCGGCAATAGCGGAAAGCCTAGCGTCCGTTGCCCCGCCGCCGCAGCGTGGCGAGATACTTCATTTCGCGGCCGGTTTTACGGTGGTGAATGATTCCTACAATTCGAACCCTGATGCTTTGCTTTCAATGGTCCGGACGCTGGTCGACGGCGGCGCAGGTGCGAAACGACGGATCGTGGTTGCGGGCGAAATGCTTGAACTCGGCGAAGCGGCCGAAGAAATGCACCGCACTACCGGAAGTAAGATCGCCGAACAGGGAATCGATATTTTGATAGGTGTTCGAGGACTGGCATCGGAACTCGTTTCAGGAGCGGTGGAGGCTGGACAGGCCTCTGCAGCATTTGCCTTAGATTCGGACGAGGCCGGTCGAATGCTGTGCGAAATGGTCCGGGAAGGCGACGTCGTCTTAGTTAAGGGGTCTCGCGGTGTCCGGACCGAAAAGGTCATTGAGAAGTTGTTTGAGAAATTTGAACTGGAGAAGAATGCGGACGAAGCGGCGGCGGGTTTGTAGTTGAAGCCCGACGTTAGCGTGGCGTTCGGTTTTGGGACGAGCCGATGCTCTATTACCTCCTATATCAAGTGATATTCAGGCAGTACGGCGCGAGTAGCGAGTCGTATTTTTTTAAGGGCCTGAATGTTTTCCAGTACGTCACCTTCAGGACGGCCTTTGCCGCGATCACCGCGCTGCTGATTTCGCTTGTGCTTGGCGGCCGCGTGATCAAGTGGCTGCAGGCACTGAAGGTCGGGCAGGAGATCCGCGAAGAGCTTTCGGCGGAACATCAGGCTAAAAAGGGCACGCCGACCATGGGCGGCGTTTTGATTATCGGCTCAGTCTTTCTTTCGACGCTGCTCTGGGCGAGGCTCGATAATCTTTTCCTTTGGCTTGCATTGATCGCAACGACTCTGTTCGCTGCGATCGGATTCGCTGACGACTACATAAAGATCGTCAAGAAACGAAGCCTTGGATTGACAGGCAAGCAGAAACTCGCGGGGCAGTTGCTGACCGCGATCGGCATCTGGACGGTACTTTATCTGCTGACAAATTACGCCTGGAACATCAGCATTCCGTTCTTTAAGGCGACGGCCGAGACCAATCCTGCGATCAGCGTGAGCTATGTCGGGCCGTTCGTTTACTTGGTCTTTATCATTTTCATCTTGTTGGGCTCTTCGAACGCGGTGAACCTGACGGACGGGCTTGACGGCCTGGCGATCAGCGTCACCTTCATCGCGATGTCGGCTTTGACGGGGCTGACGTACCTGGCAAGCGACGCTCGTTGGGCGGAACGGCTTGATATCACGCACAATCCCGCGGCGTCTGAACTGACGGTTTTTTGCGGGGCGATGGTCGGGGCGAGTCTGGGCTTTCTTTGGTACAACGCTCCGCCTGCCGAAGTCTTCATGGGCGACGTCGGAAGCCTTGCGATCGGCGGAGCACTCGGTACAGTCGCGATTTTGACAAAGCAAGAGTTTCTGCTTCCGTTCATCGGCGGCGTTTTCATTATCGAGGCGTTGTCCGTAATGCTGCAGGTCTCGTATTTCAAGTTCACGAAGCGGGCAGGCGGCGTTGGTAAACGCATATTTTTGCAGGCTCCGCTGCATCACCATTTCCAATTGTCAGGGTGGAAGGAGCCCAAGATCGTTTTCAGGTTCGTGATCGTGGCGATACTCTTTGCGTTGTTGAGTCTGTCGACGCTGAAGTTGAGGTAGGTACAAGTTTCGATTGTTTTGGGAATGCTGATCGAAGGACGTAAAGCGTTGGTACTAGGAGCTGGTAAGTCGGGGATCGCCTCGGCCCGGTTTCTTGCCGAACGCGGTGCCGTGGTTGCCCTACACGATCGAAAGCCTGTCGAAGACTGGTCGGATGAGGCTCGCTCTTTGAAAGAATCGCATCGCGTCGGCCTGATGTCAGACCAGATCCCGTCGTGGCTGCTCGACCAGATCGACTTGGTCGTCATATCGCCCGGTGTGCCGACGAGTACAATACCGGCGCGTTACGTCGACCGGAGAGATGGCGAGGTGATCGGCGAAGTCGAACTCGCTTACCGCTTTATGAAGGGGCGGATCGTGGGTATTACCGGCTCGAACGGGAAGACAACGACGACGGCTCTGATCGGCGAGATATTGCGGAACGCGGGCATACCGACGCAGGTCGGCGGCAATATTGGTACGCCGCTATTGGGCCTCGCCGAGTCGTCGTCGGAAGAAACGTGGACCGTAGTCGAACTTTCGAGTTTTCAACTCGAGACGATCGTTGATTTCCACGCGAACGTCGCCCTCTGTCTGAATGTGACGCCGAACCATCTAGATCGTTATGAGTCGTTCACCGATTATGCGGCCGCGAAGCACCGGATCTTCATGAACCAGACAGCTGTGGACTTGGCGATCCTTAATGCAGATGACGAGGTGACGGCGAGTTGGGTAAGCGGGCTCAAGGCCAACGTTTCGATGTTCAGCGTTAGGCGGGAATTAGAAGATGGGCTCTTCCTTCGCGGACGGGAACTCGTGTGTCGGGCGAACGGAAAAGAGAAAGTGCTGACGACCCGCGATGAGATATTTCTTCGCGGCCTTCACAACGTAGAGAACGTACTTGCGGCGATGGCTGCCGGCCTTGCTTGCGGTGCTTCACCGGAATCGATGAGAGAAACGGTGGCGAATTTTCGCGGTGTTGAACACCGCATCGAGTTCGCAGGCGAAAAAGGCGGCGTCCGCTTTTACAACGATTCGAAAGCAACGTCGGTCGACGCCGCTATGAAAGCTCTGGAAGCTCTCGGTGAAGACGACGGAAAAACAGTGTTGATAATGGGCGGCCGCGGGAAAAATGCGCCGTACGCGCCGATGATACCGCTTCTCGAAACGACCGTCAGATCGCTGGTCCTGATCGGCGAAGACGCGGACAATATTGAGAACCAGCTTACCGGCGTCGTGCCGATCCGGCGGGCCGGTTCGATGCGGGAAGCGGTTGACACCGCTTACGATGTCGCCGAAGTGGGCGATGCGGTCTTACTTGCACCCGCATGTGCGAGCTTTGATATGTTTCGGAGTTTCGAAGATCGCGGAACGGTTTTCAAGGCCGAGGTCACTCGGCTCGTGCAGGGCGAACTTGGGGCGGAGAATGCCGCATAGACCGGGGATAAACAAGGGGAATGAAAGAGACGCGAATAGACTGGATCATGTTTGCGATCGCCGTCGGGCTGGCGGTGTTCGGGACGATGATGGTCTACAGCGCGTCGGCAATGATCGCACATAGGGAGACTGCTGGTGCAACGCAGTTTACCTATTTCTATAAGCAGGCTGGTTTTACCTTCGCGGGCATTTTGCTGATGCTCGGCGTGAGCCAGATCGACTACAGAAGGTATAACAACCCATACGTGATTGGAACGGCGTTGCTTATGACGTTGGTTTTGCTGATCGCTGTTTTCGGCTTCCCAGAGATAAACGGGGCGAGGCGTTGGATAAGAGTCGGGTCTTTCTCACTGCAGCCGTCGGAAATGGCGAAGATCGCGCTGCCGCTTTTTCTTGCGTATTTTTTAACTCGAAACAAGGACAGCGTCGGCGAATTAAAGGCCACGCTTCTGCCCTGCCTTGCATGTCTCGGGGTGATCGGTGGCTTGGTGTTCTTTGAACCCGATCTTGGGACGACGATCGTTCTTTGTGCGATCTTCGCAAGCGTGTATTTTGCAGCCGGAGCACGGCTGACACACGTGTTCTCGGTTGTTGCAGCATTGATGGCTGTCGGTGCGGCGGCTTTATATTTTGCCCCCTGGCGACTAAAGCGGCTTGCCGCGTTTGTCGACCCGTGCGATCCGGAGAACGCAGCGGGAGCGGGTTATCAGGTCTGCCAATCGCTTTATGCCATCGGCTCCGGTGGAATCGTTGGCGAAGGCTTCGCAAAAGGGCAGCAAAAGCTTTTTTATTTGCCGTATCCGCATTCGGATTTTATCTTTTCCGTTGTTGGAGAGGAACTTGGGCTGATAGGAACGCTTGGTGTCGTCCTCTTATTTGGATTGCTTCTATGGCGAGGAGCGAGGGCGGCGATGAACGCACCCGACCGGTTCGGGATGCTGCTGGCGATCGGGATAATTACGGGTATCACCGTGCAGGCTCTTTTTAATATGAGCGTCGTGATCTCGATATTGCCGGCTAAGGGGATCCCGCTTCCGTTCATTTCTTATGGCGGTTCGTCGGTGTTGGTAACCCTTTGCGCGGTCGGGATACTTCTTAGCATTACAAAATTCTCGGGAACGCCCGAGCCTGAGTCCGGATCCGCAGGAAAGCCGCGAACGCGCAGCAAGACCGGGCTTCGATAGATCGATAAGAGATGAAACTGTTGATAGCTGCCGGCGGGACCGGCGGGACATATTTATCCGGGAATTGCTGTAGCGAAGGAACTCCTTCGCCGCGATCCTTCGACTGAAGTGCTGTTTGTTGGCACGGCGAAGGGCCTCGAGACCCGCATCGTCCCGGAAAACGGATTTCAGCTTTCATTGATAAATAGTGCTGGACTAAAGAATGTCGGCATCGCCGGAAAGATCAAGGGACTCTCAGTGCTACCGAAGAGCTTTCTCGAAGCCCGTCAGATAATTCGCCAGTTCAGGCCGCACGTCGTCGTTGGTGCAGGCGGTTACGTTTCGGGGCCGGTGCTTTTGATGGCGGCCATTATGGGCGTGCCGACATTGGTGATGGATTCGAATGCGCTGCCGGGATTTACTAATCGACAGTTAGCTCGGTTTGTGGACAAAGCTGCGTTGACGTTTGAGGAGGCGTTGCCGTTTTTCGGAAAGAACGGCGTGGTGACCGGGAATCCGGTAAGGACCGAGTTTTTCCAGGTGCCGCGAAAGGAACGAGGCGAGATCTTTCACATTTTGATCTTCGGCGGATCGCAGGGGGCCCGTGCAATAAACAACGCGATGGCGGAGGCTTTGCCCCACCTGAGTGGTTTTACGGACCGGTTAACGATAACGCACCAGACAGGCGAGGCTGATTACGAGCGAATTCGTGAGGCGTACAACAATTCGGAGTTTAGCGAAACGGATGTTCGGCCATTTATTTCGGATATGTTTGTTGAATTCGGAAAGGCCGATCTGGTAATAAGCCGGGCCGGGGCTACGACATGTGCGGAACTCGGAGCCGCAGGAAAAGCGGCGATCATGGTTCCGCTGCCGACCGCGGCGGACGATCACCAAAGAAAGAACGCGGAAGCCTTGGAACGCGCGGGAGCGGCTAAGGTGATTCTTCAAAGTGAATTGACCGGCGAGCGATTGGCGAATGAAATAAAAGCCATGGTTGATCAGCCCGCGGAAGTCACAAAAATGGAAGACGCCGCAAAGGCGATCGGGAGGCCAGACGCCGCCGAGCGTGCCGCGGATCTTATCGATGAATTGAGAAATAATGTTTAGACACGTAAAAAAGATCCATTTTGTTGGTGTCGGCGGTATCGGCATGAGCGGTATCGCGGAAGTGCTAGCGAATCTCGGATTCGAAGTTTCAGGCTCGGATATCAAGAAGTCCAAGAACACCGACCGCCTTGAAGAGCTTTGCGGCGTTACGATTTTCGAAGGCCATGCTGCTGAGAATGTCGGCGATGCACAGGTCGTGGTTTACTCATCGGCTGTACGGGACGATAACCCCGAGATCGTTCAGGCCCGGCAGAACGGCGTCCCGGTGATTCCTAGGGCGGAGATGCTTGCCGAGTTGATGGTCCTAAAGCCGTACGCCGTTGCCGTATCGGGAACGCATGGTAAGACCTCGACCACCTCGATGGTCGCAACGATCCTGAAGCATGCCGGAGTCGACCCGACGACGATCGTCGGCGGCGTAGTCGACACACTCGGCTCGAACGCGCAGGTAGGGAACTCGGAGTGGTTCGTAACGGAAGCGGACGAGAGCGACCGGTCGTTCCTTATGCTCTATCCGACGATCGCGGTCGTGACCAATATCGATAAAGAGCACATGGAATCCTACAAGGGGATGGACGACGTCGTTCAGTGCTTTACCGATTTCGTAAACAAAGTGCCGTTCTTTGGTGCTGCAGTAATCTGTCTTGACGACCCGAACGTTCAGTTAATAATTCCAAGGATAAAACGCCGGCGCGTCACGTACGGCATGACGGCTCAGGCAGACATTTCCGCACACGGCATCACCTACAATGACCATTTTGGGTCGACATTTACTGTTTGGCGTGGAGCTGAGGTCCTCGGCGATATAGAACTGCCGGTGCCCGGAAAGCACAATGTCTATAATGCTCTAGCGGCGACCGCCGTTGGACTTGAATTAGAGATCCCCTTCGAAAAGATCGCGGAGGCATTCAAAGGATTTAAGAATGCGAATCGCCGATTCCAGTTCAAAGGCGAGGCCAACGGAATCACGGTCGTTGATGATTACGGCCACCACCCGACCGAGATCCTCGCCACTCTTGCCGCAGCAAAGAACGGAGGGAGCGGGCGGCGGACGGTCGTGGTATTCCAACCGCACCGATATACGCGAACGCAGGAGTTGATGGACGAATTCGCACTCGCCTTCAATAATGCGGACATTCTTTACGTGCTCGATATCTATGCCGCGAGCGAGGATTCGATCGACGGGATATCCGCCGAGGTCCTAACAGAGAATATAAAACGCTATGGACATAAGAACGTGACGTATATCGGGGACATTGAGACTGCAGCGGAAAAGGTCGTGCCTGCGCTTCAGGAAGGCGACTTGGTCATCACACTCGGTGCGGGTACCGTAACTCGGTTGTCAGACGAGATATTGGAGAAGCTGAAAGCATAGTAATTTCGACTGAAGATGGCGGCAAAGAAGGCAAGAAAAGTAACGGCGAAACAGCCTGCCAAGAAGGCACGGTCAAGATCGTCTGCGCAAAAGGGCGGCAATCGAAACCTGCTTCCCATTTTTCTTAGTGCCTGCATTATTTTTTGCCTTGGTGTCATTGTTTACATCGGTTATAGATCAGTCACGGCGTCGGATTTCTTCGGCGTCGCGGCCGTTACGGTAAATGGACCGGTGAGGTCTTCGAAAGAGAATATCGAACGGATCGTTCGCGCTGAAGCTGAGCGTTCGGGCGTTTGGAATGCCGATGTCGAGGGCATAAGAGCAAGGGTGGAAAAACTTCCGTTCGTACGTTCGGTTTCGGTCTCCCGAGTGTTGCCGAACGGGATACGCGTTGATGTGTTCGAACACGAACCGACAGCGGTGGTCAAAACGTCTTCGGGCAACATGCTGGTGAACAAAGAGGGTATGCTGCTTGCTGCTGCCGATATAAAGGAAGACGGGCTGCCGTTCGTCCTGCTCGGTTGGAATGAGGAGAAATCGGAGAAGGCGGACAAAGAGAACGCAGACCGGATCAAACTTTACGCAAAAATGCTCACCGATTGGAAGGCGTATGGTTTGGCGGAACAGGTAAAGAATCTTGACCTCTCCGATCTACGTGACCCGAAGGCGGTTATCGAGGACTCGGGGACGCGGGTTTTTATCGCCGTCGGACGGGAGAATTTCGGTGAGAATTTGAGCCGGGGCATTAAGGCGATCGCCGGCAAGGGGCAGACTTTTCAGGCCGTGGACCTGTTCGGCACGAACATGCGACTCGTTCCACGGAAAGGCGCGGAATAGTAGTATCGGAGTTTTGGGATCGAATATGGCAACTGTTTTTCATGCGATCGGCGTCGATATCGGAACAAGTAAAGTCCGGTGCGTCATTGGCGAATCCAATGAGTCCGCCCGGATGAATATTGTTGGCGTCGGCCAGGCCGAGTCGAAAGGGCTAAGGCGCGGAATAGTTACGGGTGCCGAAGCGGTCGCGGAAGCGATCCGTCGTGCGGTCGGCGAAGCCGAACGGGTCAGCGGCCTGGACGTTAACGAAGCGACGGTAAATCTTTCCGGCGAGCATTTTAGGGGCGAGAACAAGAGCGGCGTTGTTGCCGTTGCCGGCGCCGGCAGGGAAATAAGTGTCGAGGATGTGGGCCGGGCCGTTGAGTCCGCATGTGCGTTGCAGCTGCCGACGGGTTGGGAGATCTTCGACCGAGTTCCGCAGGAGTTCATCATCGACGGGCAGGACGGCATCACGGAGCCCATTGGCATGAGCGGTTCGCGCCTTGAGTCTTTGGTCCATGTCATAACGGGACCGAGTGCGGGCCGGCAAAATCTTGAAAAGGCCGTACGACGTGCGGGCATCGAGGTCGAGCGGACTATGCTCGAGCCGCTCGCCGCGGCTGAAAGTACGCTGACGGACGATGACCGCGAATACGGCTGTGCTGTAGTGAACATCGGTTCCGAGATCACGAGCCTTATGATATTCGGTCGTGGTGCGGTGCAGCACACGGCGGTATTTCCGTTCGGAGGATTGCACTTCACGAAGGACATTGCTGTTGGCCTTCGCGTCTCGATGCTGGAAGCGTCAAAGATCAAGCACGCGTACGGATGCGTTGCGTCGTTCTTGATGGACGACCAGGAACGGCAGGAATTGATCGAGATAATGCCGGTCGGCCGAAACGAGAAGCGTGTACTTTCAAAAGAGATTCTTTGCGACATCATGCAGCCGCGTGCCATCGAGCTGCTGCAGCACATTGCGCATGAGGTCGTCGCTACACGGGCGCAGATTCCGAGCGGGGTGATACTTACGGGCGGAGGAGCTATCTCACGGGGAATGGTCGAGATCGGTGAACAGGTATTTGACGCGCCGACGCGGCTTGGTTCACCGGAGGCCGCGTACTTTGGCGGGCTTGTCGAAGAGATACAGACGCCGGAATGGGCGGTCGCCTGCGGCCTCGCTCTTGCGTCGATGCGGTCACAGATCCGCGAGTTCAATCTCGGCGGAAGATCGGCTTCCGGCAAGGTTGCAGCATGGCTCGAAAATATTCGAAAGAATTTTAGGTAAACGGCATGTTAAGGCTAGATTTTTACCACAAAGCGTTGTATGATTTTCTGCCATCGGCACAATATATTGTTAGTGCCATAAACACGTCCAGCGCATCACCGGATCAATCTTTTTTCATATTTTTCCCCGCGTGACGGGGTGGTAGTTATTATTGCGGAAGGCTTCAGATGAATACGAGCGGACTTAAAATGTTTATCGACGAACCACCAATCACCGGTGCTCGGATCAAGGTCATCGGCGTCGGCGGTGGTGGTGGCAATGCCGTTAACCGGATGATCGAAGAGGGCATCAAAGGTGTCGAGTTTATTGTCGCGAATACGGACCTTCAGGCGCTGAATTCGTCGAAGGCTCCGATCAAGATTCAACTCGGCGGTCGCTCGACTCGCGGACTAGGTGCGGGGTCAAATCCGGACGTCGGCAGAGATGCAGCGCTGGAAGACCACGAGAAATTGCTCGACGTGCTCGAAGGGTCCGACATGGTGTTCGTAACAGCCGGCCTTGGCGGCGGGACCGGAACCGGAGCGGCTCCGGTAGTGGCTTCGCTCGCGATCGAGCTCGGAGCTCTGACAGTCGCGGTCGTCACGAAGCCGTTCGGTGTTGAAGGGAAGAAGCGTATGGCACAGGCCGAACGCGGGCTTGCCGAACTTCGCGGCTGCGTTGACACGATCATCACGATCCCGAATTCGAACCTCCGTGAAGTTCAGGAGAACATTACTCTGCTCAATGCCTTTCGGTCGGCAGACGACGTTCTGCTCCAGGCGGTGCAGGGCATTACCGACCTCATCACAACGCCCGGGATCATCAATCTCGATTTTGCTGACGTGACTACCGTCATGCGAGGCAAAGGCGTTGCGTTGATGGGTGTGGGCAGTGCGAACGGGCCCGACGCCGCGTCGAAAGCGATGCGTGCGGCTCTCGACTATAAGCTTCTCGAGGAAAACTCGATCACGGGTGCCAAGGCTGCGCTTATCAATGTCACGGGCAGTGCGAACATGCCGCTCGGTGAGATCGAGGACGCGATCGGTATGATCGAGAGCGAAGCCGATGAGAACGCCGACATCATCTGGGGAAGTGTTATCCGAGAAGATATAGGCGACGAGATCAAAGTCACAGTGATCGCGACCGGTTTCGATAGTGCGGTCGGAGCGATGATGCCGCATCCTCGTCCAATGGAAGTTCCGCTCGCAGCGAACGGCGGTGCCGCACCGATATATCCTTCAATGGAAGTTAAACGGGAAGAGAATCTGGACGTCCCGACCTTTATCCGCCGGCAGGCAGACTAGACGCAGCGAAATCTTAAACGGCGGGCTCTGACCGACAAGGTCGTGGCCCGCCGTCGTGCTATATTTAAGGAATGCCGCTCGACAGAGATCTCGACAAACCGCTGCCCCGCATCGGGATCACAATGGGCGATGCCGCCGGGATCGGGCCTGAGATCGTATTGAAGGCTTTATCCGACGACGAAGTTGCCTCTGCTTGCCGGCCACTGATAATCGGTGATACGAAAGTAATAAAAGATGTCGCGGAGATTATCGGCATATCAGCGACGGCTTTCGAGGTAACTGACCTTGGTTGTTTGCCGAATGGAGCGACGCCGGGCGTTGAATCGGCGGACTGCGGACGTGCAGCGGGCCGGTATATCGAAAAGGCAGTGGAGCTTTGGCGGGCGGGAGAGATCAATGCGATCTCAACGGCTCCCATAAACAAGCACACTTTGAAATTGGGCGGATATGACCAGCCTGGACACACCGAGTTCCTCGCCGAGCTTACGGGCACGCAGGAATTCGCAATGAGCTTCTTCGGCGGTAATCTGCGCGTCGTTCTTGTTTCGACCCACGTTTCGCTGCGTCGTGCGATCGAACTCGTGAAAACGGAAACACTGGTTCGATTGATACGATTTTCGGCGGATCAATTGTCCAGCCTTTTAAACAAGCCGGTTAAGTTGGCGGTCGCCGGGCTGAACCCGCATGCATCGGAAAACGGTATGTTTGGCACCGAGGAGGCAGACGAGATCGAACCGGCGATCGAGGAATGCCGGTCGCTTTTCGGGATTGATGTTTCCGGCCCATATTCGCCGGACACGATATTCCTCCGGGCTCATCGCGGGGAATTTGACGGTGTTATTGCTTGTTATCATGATCAGGCGACCATCGCCGTTAAATCACTTTCTTTCGGTTCTGCGGTGAATGTAACGCTTGGCCTGCCGCTGATCCGAACCTCGGTCGATCATGGTACCGCATTCGATATTGCCGGGAAGGGCATCGCTGATGCGTCCAGTATGAAAGCCGCGATACTGCTTGCCGCCGAACTAGCCCGCATAAAACGCGGCGTAAATATAAGTTCTTGACTATCGTCTTCTCCTAGTGATAGTTTTCAAAAATCCGAAACCGTGACCCACGACAAAAAGGAGTTCAAGATCGCCTGTGCCAAATAGAAAGCTTTTGCTCGCGGATGATTCCGTAACGATCCAAAAGGTCGTTAATTTAACGTTTGCTGATGAAGGAATTGATGTCATCACATTTGGCGACGGCGATTCGGCCCTCGCTGCTTTGCGTGACGTGCGGCCGGACATCGTACTCGCCGATGTGAACATGCCGGGAGCCAGCGGATATCGGATCTGCGAGGCGATACGGTCGGCTCCGGACACCAGGCATATTCCGGTCGTTCTGCTTGTTGGGTCATTTGAGCCCTTTGATGAAGGCGAAGCAGGACGAGCCGGGGCCGACGGCCACATGACGAAGCCATTTCAGTCAATTCGCCAACTGGTCACGCGTGTACACGAACTTATTGGTCCGCCGGCGGAAACTGAACCCGCGCGAGACACACTGCCCGCCGAGGAAACAATACCGCAATTCGAGGCGATACCGGGGAAGCCGCCCGAGAGAACCGACGATATCGAATCCCTTTATCAGCAAAGCGTAACGGGGTCCCCGACGCCGCAGGCATCATCGTTCGACGTCGGCGACCAGGGCCTCGATGATGAGATGATCGAGACGAGTTACACGGGCGCCGGACAGGAAACACCGGCGTATGGCTACCAGACGGCGTCTGAAGGTGCGACTCCGGCGGATGAAACCGAAGGCGTGGATTCGCAAAGTTGGAATACAGAACCGTCGTTTTCTACTCCGGCGTGGGAACAGGAACAACCCGTGTCAGAGAGCGAACTGCCTGCCTGGGATTCCGAGCAGGCGTCGACGTCTTCGTCGTGGGGACCCGAGCAGCCGCCTCCGGCCGAGCGTGCTCCGTTTTGCGAACCCGAGCAGCCGCCTCCGGTTTGGCGTGAGGAAGAAGTGGTGCCGACCTCGGATCAGTACGCTTTTGAGGAACGAGCAGCGGAAACGCATGCGGAGCCATCTCAGCTTGAGGATGCGCGAACGCAGATATTTAATTTCCAAGAATCCGAACCTGCTTCGTCTTCTGCGCCGGAAAGCTACATCGGCCAGGAAACTGTCGCGTTCGATAGAGAAGCGATCGAGCTGCCAGAACCGGAGCCGACTCCCAAGTACACAGACGTAGAGTTGCTCGATCTTCCGCCCGCGGACAGCAACCAAACGCTCGAGCTGACAACGCCGAAGCGGGCCGAGCTGATGGGCAGCGACAAGCGGGCCGTCAGCATTTCGCCGGAGTTGATGGAATTGATTGTCCAAAAGGTAGTCGAGCGGCTCTCGCAAAAGTATTAGTGAAGCGAGATGCCGGAAAAATGCGGTGGGTTTTCGCCTTCGGGATGAAAACCTGCCGCTTTTATTTTAGAATCATAGTTTTATCGTTATGGAGATCCCTAAAGCCTACGACCCGAAAGTCGCTGAGTCGAGCCATTATCATCGCTGGGAAACCAGCGGCTTTTTCACGCCCGAGATCAACCGGAATCCCGAGGCTCCGGCGTTCTCGATCGTCATTCCGCCGCCGAATGTAACGGGTTCGCTCCACATGGGCCACGCTTTGCAGCATACGCTGATGGACGTCCTGACGCGTTGGAAGCGAATGCAGGGCTATCGCACACTTTGGCTGCCCGGAACGGACCATGCGGGTATTTCCGTTCAGCGTAAAGTCGTTGAGCAGCTGAGAAAGGTCGAAAATAAATCGCCTCTTGACGTCGGCCGCGAAGAATTCATCCGCCGTGCGTGGGCCTGGAAGGAAGAGTACGGAAACACGATCACCGAACAGATGAGACGGGAAGGTGCGTCCGTGGATTGGTCCCGGCATCGGTTCACTATGGACGAAAGCCTTTCGCTGGCGGTTAAGAATGTCTTCTGTACACTATATAAAGAAGGCTGGATCTATCGCGGACTTCGGATCGTGAACTGGTGCCCGAAGGACAAGACAGTTCTTTCAGATCTTGAGGTCAAAGAGGAATCCAAAAAGGACGGGAAGCTTACGTATCTGCAGTATCCCGTTAAGGGCACTGATCGTACGATCACGGTTGCAACGACGCGGCCGGAAACGATGCTCGGCGATACTGCGGTTGCGGTCAATCCGAGCGACGATCGGTATCGCGACCTTATAGGAAAGACCGTCGCTCTGCCGCTGACGGGCCGTGAGATTCCGATCATCGCAGACGAATATGTGGACGCGGAATTCGGTACCGGCGCGGTCAAGATCACTCCTGCACATGACGCGAACGACTATCTCGTCGGCGAACGACACGGCCTTGAACAATTGCTCGTAATGAACGATGACGGCACGATGAATGCCGCCGCGGGAGCAGACTTCAACGGCGTCGATCGCTTCGAGGCCCGCAAGATGGTGGTCGAGCGTTTCGACGAACTGGGTCTGCTGGAAAAAGTAGAAGATTACGAAGTTTCATTGCCGATCTGCGAACGCTGTAAGACCGTGGTCGAGCCGATCCTCTCGAAACAGTGGTTCGTAAAGATGGACGAGATGCGGGACATCGCGCTTGAACTGATGCGCTCGGAAGGCGTGCCGCATTTCCAACCGCAGGTGCCGCATGAAAAGGTCTATACGAACTGGCTCGAGAACCTGAAGGACTGGACCATCTCCCGTCAGCTTTGGTGGGGTCATCAGATACCGGCCTGGTATGACAACGACGGCAACGTTTACGTAGCACGGACCGCCGAAGAAGCATGTGGGCAAGCAGGGACGACCGAGCTGACGCAGGACCAGGACGTGCTGGACACGTGGTTCTCTTCCGGACTCTGGGCATTCTCGACTTTCGGCTGGAATGGCGACGTCACGGAAACGGACGACCTCACAAATTTCCTTCCGACCGATGTGCTAGTAACAGGCCGCGACATCATCTTCTTGTGGGTTTCGCGAATGATAATGCTGACGAAAAAATTCGCCGGTAAGAAAGCATTCGAGGATGTTGTCATTACCGGTACCGTACTGGGCAAAGACGGTAAGCCCATGTCGAAATCGCGAAATAATGGGGTTGACCCGATCGAGATGTTCGACAAATTCGGAGTGGACGCAACGCGAATCTATCTCGCGTCGATCGCGACCGGTGCCGATATCAAATGGAACGACCTGCTCATTGAGACATATCGGAATTTCGCGAACAAGATCTGGAACGCAACGCGGTTCTGTCTTTTGAATTCCGACGGCGCGATGGTTAGCGCCGAAAAACTCGCCTCGCCGGAGAGTTTGCCCGACCGCTGGATCATTTCGCGGCTGAATGAGACGGCGATCGCGGTTAATCGCGCGCTCGAGACGTATCAGTTTCACGAGGCGGTCCAATTGCTTTACCACTTTTTCTGGGACGAATTTTGCGATTGGTACATCGAGCTGAAGAAGGACGAGATCAATGCCGGCGACATTGCCGCGAGCTCGCTGATACTGTCCGTGCTCGAACAGGCTCTGAGGCTGCTGCACCCGTTCATGCCGTATTTGACAGAAGAACTGTGGCAGCGGCTGCCCGGAACAGGCAGCGGTTTGCACAATTCTGCCTATTCGGCGGCGGAATCGACTATAATGCTCGCGGATTTCCCGAAAGGCGACGCTGCGCTTATCGATGATCGTGCGGAAATGGAGATCGGTTCGGTTATCGAACTGATCCGCCGCGTGCGAAACATCAGAACGGAAATGAACATCAAGCCGTCTGACCGGGTAGCTGTGCATGTTGCGGCGAATGCCGATCTGCAGGCGATCTTTTCGGCGAACGAGGCTCAGATATTGAAGCTTGCCCGTGCCGAACGGATCGTTATCGGCGATGTTCTTGAAGTGCCGAAGGCCTCGGCCCGTGCGGTAATCACCGGTGGTGCGGAGCTCGCGATACCGCTGGAAGGCCTGATCGATTTCGACAAGGAGCGAGCACGGCTGCAAACCCAGATAGAAAAGCTGAGTACCGAACTTCAGCGGCTGAACGGCCAGCTTTCTAACGAAGATTTCGTGAACAAAGCCCCGGCCGAAAAGGTCGAGGCTTTGCGAGAAAGAAAAGCGGAGATCGAACAGCAGACCGCAACACTGGGAACGAACCTCGAATCACTCGCTTGATTATGAACTGGCTTGACAACGGAGAGGTCTTATCTGCGATCGGTCATTTTTTGGCCGAGGATATTGGCCGCGGTGATATAACGACGCAGGCGACGGTGGAAGCGGAGGTCCTCGGGCACGGTCGTTTCCTTGCGAAGGAATACCTGGTAGTTTGCGGCCTGGAGGTGGCGGAGGCGGTTTTCGTCCACCTGGATAGCGAGATCTCAGAGATCGAGACCGGCTATAACGATGGCGACGAGGTTGAAGAAGGCACCGTCATTGGGACGCTCAAAGGCTATGCAGACGTACTTCTAACCGGCGAGCGGGTCGCTCTCAATCTTCTGCAGCGGATGTGCGGTGTCGCAACAATGACGCGGCAGTATGTAAAAGCGGTCGAGGGAACAAAGGCGGCGATCGTTGACACCCGAAAGACGACGCCGGGGCTTCGCCTCTTGGAGAAATATGCCGTTACGGTCGGCGGCGGAAAGAACCACCGGATGGGGCTAGATGATGGCGTTCTTATCAAAGATAACCACATCGCCCTCGCAGGCGGCGTGACCGAAGCCGTGCTCGCCGCAAAGGAAACGGCCGGGCATCTGCATAAGATCGAGGTCGAGATAACGAACTGGGCTCAATTGCGTGAGGCGATCGAGGCAGGGGCGGACATCGTGATGCTCGATAATCAAACCCCGGAAGAGGCTGCAAAGTTGGTCGAGATGTCGCGGAACCTGAATCCAAATGTGTTGATCGAAGCATCGGGCGGAATGGACCTCGACCGGGTCCGCTCTTATGCAGAAGCCGGCGTGGACCTGATCTCGGTCGGACGTCTTACGCACTCGGCGAGGGCTGTCGATATCTCGTTCAAGATAAATACGCTTTAGTCGTAGCTACGATCGAACTTGGCCCGGTGAACTGACATGCGCGGTTGCCGGGCTTGTCATTTGTACTAGTTCGGGGTCCGGCTTAAATATCGGCAGGAAGCGGATAGCGATCGTCGAAGCTATTAGCGCGAAGGTTGCGGCGATGCCGCCTTCCAAGCCGTATGTACCGCCAGTTAACCACGCCGGCCCGTGATCTATCTCTCGAAGCACCGGCGATTCGACCAGAGAGGTTATTCCGCTGATCTCGATTCCAAATACGGCTCCGAGAGTCCAGTTCCACATCATATGCAGGCCCGTCACGAACCACAGATCGCGAGTCTTCATATAGGCGACCCCGAACCAGATGCCCGCGATGCCTGTGTTCAGGCTTGATATCCAGTTCGAGTTCGGGTTGTCCAGATGCATGGCGGCAAAGAAGATGGATGTGAGTATTATCGCGAACCAAGCGAGCCCCGAACGCGAAAATGTCTGAAGAATATAGCCGCGGAAGAGTGCTTCTTCGAATGCCGCCGCTGCAAAAAGCACCGCACCGGCGATAGCGAGCGAAGTCAATATTGAGTTCAGGCCGGCCGTCCCGTTGTATGCAAACGAAACCCCGCCTGCGATCAGGCAAACGAGGGCAGCAGCCGAAACGGTCAATGCTCCGACTATGACGCCTGCCCCCAGATGCCGAGCCCAACCCTTTGTGAACCAAGCTCCGAGTGCCCGGAACGGCAACTTTTCAAGATACTTTCCGCAGAACCAGCCGATACCTAATGCAACCGCGAGCGACACGGCCGAACTGGAAAGGAACATCCCAGGTGAGCCCGTGTCGAGTGCGACTCCCAGGATCCGACCCAGTCCAAAAAGTGCCGCGCCTGCCGCACCGCTAAATAGAACGAACAGCGTGACGAATATCGCAAATCGCCAACCGCTGCGCAATCTTCCTGAACTATCGAAAAGAATCCGGGCTATGTTCATCTACCGCACGAGTTTAGCTTACTAGTTTGGAGCCCGCCAAACGTCGGGTGCTCGACCACCATTATGTTAAACTCTTGCCATGAACGCCGAGAGTAAACCCAAGCCGAATCGCCGCCGAGTGCCGTGGCTTCTGGGTGCGTTCGTCCTGCTTACTTTCGTTGTCTTGATACTGCTTCAAACGTCGAATTTGTGGAAGGATTTTACGGTCGAGACCGCCAGCGACACGCTGCTCCTTTACGCACTTTCGTCGCTAAACTTCTTCGCGTTTGTCATCTTTGGGTTCATCTTTCTACGAAGCATTTTGAAGCTTGCCCGTGAGCGGCGCGCGTTGCAGCTCGGCTCGAGAATAAAAACGCGGCTCCTGATCTACTTTGCTGCGATCAGTATCCTTCCGATCGTTGCGATGGCCGGTTTTTCCTATCTGTTCATGAACCGGGCGATCGAGCGGTGGTTCACGCAGATACCTGAGAACGTGGTACGCGAAGCCAGGGAGGTCGAGCGGCAGGCAATTGCTGATCAGTCTCTCCGTTTGCAGGAAACGACGGCAATGTTGGCGGGAATGATGGGTCGGGACGAAGTTACGGAGCCTGAGCTTAAGAATCTGGCGGAGCTAGGCAATTTAACTCATATTGAGGTCGTTTCTGCCACAGGCGCAACGCTGTTCAAGAGCGGAACCGCGACCGGCGAGATGGCCGGTTTAGCTGAGGTCCTCAATTCAGCCAGAACTGGGAATACATCCGACATATCGAGTGATGACGAGAGGCCATACGATATCGCGACGGCTCCGATCGGGGACGGGCGGCGCCTGATAATTGTTCCGGAGGTCCGGTCCGGGCAGAGCGTCAGTGCGAAGGTGGATAACTCACTTCGCGAGTTTGACCGACTTAAAGACCAGCAGATCACCGTCCGACAGCTTGGATTTCTTACGCTCGGCGTTCTGACCTTTCTGCTGATATTCGCTTCGTCCTGGACGGCGTTTTACATCGCTCGCGGCCTCACGGTGCCGATCAAGGCCCTTGCGGAGGGTGCCGACGAAATAGCACGCGGGAACCTTTCGCACCGCGTTGATGTCATCGCAGAAGACGAACTCGACCTGTTGGTCGGAGCCTTCAATCAGATGTCCTCTCGTCTTGAGGGCACCGCGGAAGAACTTCGCGAGCGGCGACGATATATTGAGACCGTGCTCGAATCGCTTCCTACGGGCGTGATCTCGTTTGATGCGGAGAATCGCTTGGGCACGATCAACCGTGCCGCGATACGGATGTTACGGCTCGAAGATGCGGATTTCACGGGCTTGCCGCTTGAGAAACTCGTCAGCGAGGAAAACCGCGTAGTGCTGGGCAGGCTTATCTCGCGGGCGAAACGTATCGGCCATGCCGCCGAGCAGACGAGCCTACGGCGTGAAACGACGGAAGGACTGCGTGACGGACTAGGCGAATTGCCGGTGGCACTGACCGCGACCGCACTCCAAGGCGACGGTGGGGCAGTTCTTGTGATCGAAGATCTTTCGGAGCTGATAACGGCACAGCGTGCATCGGCGTGGCAGGAAGTCGCCCGGCGTATGGCGCACGAGATCAAGAACCCGCTGACGCCGATACAGCTTTCCGCCGAGCGGATCGCAAAGCGTTTTCGCGAGTCGGCAAATGGAAGCTCTGAAGATATTCATACGACCGATGGACAGACGGTGCGAGTAGTTCAGGACGGAACCAATACGATACTCCGTGAAGTTCAGTCGCTTAAGTCCATGGTGGACGAGTTTTCCCGGTTCGCGCGGCTCCCGAATGCGAAACCGGAACGCGGTGACCTGAACGACGTCGTGCGTGATGTGTTAAAGCTTTATGAGGACAGGTCCGACGGCGTGAGAATTGACTCAGATCTTGGTCCCACGCTGCCGGCGACGAATATCGATGCGGAGCAAATGAAGCGCGTATTTGTGAACCTGATCGAGAATGCTCTTGAGGCGTTTGACGGTACGTCGCCCGATAACCGCATAAAGATCTCAACGGCGTACGACCCTGCACGTGACATTGTTGTGGCCAAAGTAGCTGATAACGGCAAAGGAATATCGCCGGCAGATCTGCAAAAACTCTTTCAGCCGTATTTTTCAACGAAAGGCCGCGGCACCGGCCTCGGCCTCGCGATCGTCCAGAGAATAATCAGCGAGCACGGCGGTAAGATAAACGTCGTGGGTAACCAACCGAAGGGAGCGAAGTTTATAATCGAGTTGCCGACATTGGGTGGATGAAGACTTGGCTTGATACCTACACGCAGTTAGTAACCAGGACCAAGTGGCTCAGCGTGGTCGGGATTGTTCTCGTACTACTGCTTTTGTCATGGGAAGCAGTGGAGTTGGCCGGTTTCCTCCGAAATGCCGGCCCGTTTAATTCTGAGCAGTTATCCTTGATTTTCTGGGAATTCGCTTGTTTAGTTCCACTTTTCGGAGCTCTAATTTGGCGAATCTTCGTTGTGGGTAGCCGCCGATCGCATGGCTATGGGAGACAATTTTTTTCTTTTGTAGTTTCGATGTTTGCATTTGGCGCGTTCCTTGTTTTCGACGTTTACAATAGTTTCCCTGTTTGTATTCCTGCTAAAGACGGCAATTGCTACGCTTTTTACGATGCCACGACGAGACCATCATACGCACGCCTTGCAGCCATTGCGTACATACTCGTTAGCGGTATGCGTTTTTTAGTTACTGCCTCAATCGCATTTGTGAAAGTACGTTACGGTCTTAAATGAGTTCTGTTCTTATAGTTGATGACGAGCCCGGCATTCGCGAGACGCTTAGCGGCGTGCTTGAGGATGAGGGGTTCGAGGTGGCCGCGGTTGCGACCGGCGAGGCGTGTCTTGATGCGTTGCGGGAGCAGACGTTTGCTTGCGTGCTGCTCGATATTTGGCTCGGCGACGGGATCGACGGGCTCGAAACCTTGCAGAAGCTTCGCGAAGAGGGAAGCGATGCGGCGGTCGTAATGATCTCAGGGCACGGAAATATCGAAACCGCAGTGCGTTCGACAAAGCTCGGTGCGTTCGATTTTATCGAGAAACCGCTTAGCCTCGAAAGGACGCTTGTGACCGTTAAGAATGCGATTCGCCAACGTGATCTCGAGCGGTCGAATGAACAGCTGCAGAAGGAGCTGGCCGAAGAGTACGCGATGGTCGGCGATTCCGTAGCGATGCGAGCGTTGCGTAAGCAGATCGCGATCGTTGCTCCGTCGGATGGCCGTGTTCTGATCTCCGGCGAGAGCGGGACCGGGAAAGAACTCGTAGCCCGTGCGATACACGCGCAGTCAAAACGCCGCGGTGCGCCGTTTGTCGAGATAAACTCAGCCGCGATCCCGGAAGAGTTGGTCGAGTCCGAGTTGTTCGGACATGTGAAAGGAGCGTTTTCGGGTGCGGCTGCGAACAAAAAAGGGAAGTTCGAGATAGCTGACGGCGCGACTCTTTTCCTCGATGAGATCGGCGACATGTCGCCGCGGGTTCAGGCGAAGATGCTTCGGGTGCTTGAAGAACAGCGGTTCGAGCCCGTTGGCAGCAACACTCCGGTCAAGGTCGATGTGCGTGTGATCTCCGCCACGAACAAGCGGCTTGACGACCTGATCGAAAACGGTAATTTCAGGGCCGATCTTTTCTATCGGCTGAACGTCATTCCGTTCCAGATACCGCCGCTTCGCGACCGCGTCGAAGATATTTCCGCGTTGGTGGAGCATTTCAATCGGAAGTTTTCGGCCGATTACGCGAAAAAGCCGAAGGAGTTCAGTCCCGAAGCAATTGAATCGCTCCGCAACTACACCTGGCCCGGGAACGTCCGCGAACTTCGGAATACCGTTGAGCGTGTGGTGATAATGGTGGCAAAGCAGACTATTGACGCTGACGATCTGCCGGAGTTCGGCTCTTCAGAAGAAGCTCCGTCGTCCAGCTTTCGCTTTCCGTCGTTCAAGGCCGCTACCGACGCCTACCAGCGTGAGTTCATCCTTCACAAGCTCGCCGAGCACGACGGCAACATTACCAAAGCCGCTGAAGAAATGGGCGTTGACCGCAGCCACCTCTACCGCCGCATGCGAAATCTAGGCATAAACGCGAAATAAGATCGCACGGTAAGAAAGGGATCTTATCGATCAGTGAGATCGTTTCACCGCGCCGTGAACATCTTTCACAGTGTGATGAAACCTTTTCATCGCGTCGTGAAGCCTTTTCATCGCTCCGTGAAACCTTTTCATCGCGTCGTGAAACCTTTTCTTAGTGTGATGAAAACGTTTCATTTCGCCATGAAAATGGTTCATGGCGGGCTATCACGGGCGAACGTTGAGATTTGTTACGGATCAAGAATCGATCGGTCGATCCTTCGGCAGGACAAAGAATAAAAGGGCGAGAAGTTTGCTTCTCGCCCGTTGTTTTTGACTAGTTAGCCGGGAACCCGCGTTTCCGCATCAGTGCTTCGACCCTGGGGCTGTCTCTTATACACATCTCCGAGCCCACGAGACAGCG
>JAUCQE010000615.1 GCA_030372865.1 Pyrinomonadaceae bacterium | reverse complement strand
CGCTGCCGTTCCAGCGGGAAAAACGCGATGAGAACTCACCCTTTTTCTCGATAATATCCATAGCTGCTATATCTTGAATTCCTTCTGAAAATCGAAATCTACGACGTTGGACTTTTTCGGCGGAGTGAACCGGCGGTTCGCGATGATAAAGAAAACGATCAATGCCGCGGCCATCGCCGTCATCAGCACCCAGACGGAATATTCATGCATCTGGTTGAACTGGATGCGGAGCGGGTCATCGACGGCGACCTGGTCGATCGGCTTGCCCATTTCGTTGCGGAGCAGGACGAGCCACCAGCCGATAACGAACTGCCCGACGGCCGTCGCGACCGCCATCAGCAGGAGCAGGAATCGTTCGATCCAAAGCCAGACCTTATTCACGATCGCCTGCCCGACGATGGTCGTCGCGAGCAGGATCAGTGAGATCGCGAGGCCCGAATAATTGATGATCGCCAGCGTCCGGTTGACCATTGCCCCTGCAAGCTCGCGTTCGGGCAGAACGGCAAATGCGCTCTGTGCCACAAAGATGAAAAACACCGCTGCGCCGAACCAGAGCCCGGTCAGCAGGAGCCTTATGTCAGAGACGAACTTCATAACGCCGAACAGCAATTATCGCCCTTTTAGGGTTAAAGGGCAAAAGGTGAAACGCGTGTTTTCGCGGCATTTGGCGAGCGTTCAGGTGCCGAAACGGCGAAGATTGAGCGACAGCTTGCGTGCAAAAAGCCCGGCCGCCGAAACACCCCCGAAATGTGCCGCCGCACGCCTGTAAAACTGCCATCGATCGCCGATGCCGGCCGTTTTCGACGCCGCATAACCTGCCCCGAACCTGATGCCGCCCGCGACGTTCGTCCCGTGCTGGCGGTAGAGGACGGTCGCATCTTTCAAATACGCGACGCGGCCGTATTTCGCGGCGTTCACCGCAAGCCAGTGGTCGTGCATCATCTCCGACAAGGCAAAGGGCAACGCGACATTCGCAAGGGATCGGTTCCCGATAATTGTGCAGCCGGTAACGACGTTCTGTGCGAGCAGGCCGCGCCAGTCTTGCGTGATGGCGGGGTCGAGCCGCTGGTAGTGCCACATCGAATCTTCGATCACCGAAAGATCTTCGTCCACGACTTTCAGATCGGTAAAGACCAGAAGCGGCGTCTCGCTTCCGTTCTGAGCTTCCAGTTCCTTTAGCCGTGCAAGCTTCCGCTCGATCTTGTCCGGAAGCCAAACATCGTCCTGGTCGGCGAGCATGAAATACGGGGCGTCCAGCGTCTCGACCAGCCGCATAAATGAACGCTGCGGCCCGAGCCCGCCCAAGCCATCATTTACGATCACGACGCGCGGATCGGTTGCGGCGATCTCAGCGGCGACCGAGGCCGTGTCGTCAACCGAGCCGTCATCGCGTATCATCAATCTGAAGTCCGTGAAACTCTGGGCGAGGATCGACCCGGCCTGTTCGCGCAGGAACCGCGCGCCGTTATAGGTGGACATCAGGACGTCGATCATTTCGAAAACGAGTATGCCAGAGGCTTTTTCAAACGCAAACTTTCGCGTTAGCATTTGAGCTTCACGCCCCACGGGCTTTTCCATCTATGCGCATTGCGATCCTTGGCACACGCGGTATCCCTGCGAACTACGGCGGATTCGAGACCTTTGCTGAGCAGCTTTCGACGCGCCTTGTCGAACGCGGGCACGAGGTGACGGTCTATTGCCGCTCGCACCATGTGCCGCGGGAGATGACCGAATACCGCGGCGTGCGGCTAAAGGTGCTGCCGACCGTGAAGCACAAATATCTCGACACGGTCGTCCATTCGTTCTTTTCCGTTATCCACGCGGTTTTTCAGAGGTTCGATGTCGTCCTGATCTGCAACGCGGCAAACGCGATATTCATCCCGAAACTTACGTGGACGGGAACACCGGTCGCGATCAGCGTCGACGGGCTCGAGCGTAAACGTAAGAAATGGAACGCTCTCGGGCGGCTGTATTACGCGCTCGGCGAGCGGGCATCGGTCTGGTTCGCGACCGAGGTCGTTACCGACGCGAAGGCGATACAGGACTACTACCTTGCAGAATACAAAAAGGGATCGACGATGATCGCCTACGGTGCCGATGTCGAGCGGAAGCTTGATGCCGACGCGGTGAGCGAATTCGGCGTCGAGCCAGAGCGGTATTTCCTCTATGTTTCGCGGCTCGAACCTGAGAACAACGCGGCGATGGTGATCGAGGCGTTTCGACGGGTCGAGACGGACCTGAAGCTTGTGATAGTCGGCGATGCGCCGTACGCGGACGAATATAAGAAACGCCTGCGCGAACTCGCCGACGGCGACCCGCGGATCGTCTTCACCGGCTTCGTTTTCGGCAGCGGGTATAAATCGCTGCAGCAGAATGCGTTTGTTTACGTGCACGCGACAGAGGTCGGCGGCACGCATCCGGCGTTGATCGAGGCGATGGGCTACGGGAACTGCGTTCTTGCCTACGCGACCGTCGAGAACACAGAGGTCGTCGGCGGTGCGGCGATCGAATTTACGAGCGTCGATGAACTTGCGGAGCAGATGCAGATGACGGCGAACGACGAAGCAGCGGTCCGCGAACACCGCCGGCGGGCGCAGGAACGCATCCGTAGCGAATATAGCTGGGACAAGATCACCGACCAATACGAAGAGCTTTTTACGAGGCTCGCGAAACGATAGGGCAGCACGATGCGTCGCATCATCAGAAAATCGATAAGGGCCTTCCGCCGCGGCGGCCTCCGCGCATTGTCGCTTGCCGCACAGCGTAAGCTACGGATCGCGCGCCGCAACCGCGTATATGCGGAATGGGCGGCGCGGTACGATTTGCTGACCCATGCGGACCGTGCGGAAATACGCCGGAAGATCGACGCATTTGAGTCACGGCCGCTGATCTCGGTGCTGATGCCGGTTTACAACGTCGAGGAAAGATTTCTTCGCGAGGCGATCGATTCGGTCCGCGCACAGCTTTATACAAATTGGGAACTCTGCATCGCGGACGACCGCTCGCCGTCGCCGCACGTCAGACGTGTGCTTGAGGAATACGCGGCGGCCGATGAACGCATCCGCGTGGTCTATCGCGAAGAGAACGGCCATATTTCGGCGGCGTCGAATTCAGCACTCGCGATCGTACGAGGCGAATT
>JAUCQE010000614.1 GCA_030372865.1 Pyrinomonadaceae bacterium | reverse complement strand
GTGGTCAGCCTCGGCAGATCAGGCCGGGTTGAGGTGCTCGAAAGCACGAACCTGACCCTGAACTTCAGCAACAGCGGCATCGTAGCTATCGTTTCGTCCGGTAAGGTCCGCGTCGCGAACGCACAGGGCGTTCCTGCGACCGTCACGACAAAGGACGCGACCGTTATTGCCGACGCAGGCCAGGCGAACAGCTTCCTCGTTGAAACTGAGTGCTCGCACACCCACGTCGATACTGCATCGGGAATGGTCGTTCTCCGCGAAGGCTCGAACGATCGTCAGGTAGCGGCAGGAACGTCGGCAACCGCCGGCAACCTCGCCCAGACGGGCTGCGAGCCCTGCCTCCGTCCGGATTCGGCTCCGCCGGTTCGCTTTGCTGGCTGGCCGTGGCTGCTTCTCATCCCGATCGGTGTTGCAGGCGTCATCCTCCTTGGCAAAAAGAGCAGAACGGAAAGCGGCGGCGGAACGATCGTCATCAGCCCGGTTCGTTAGTTTTTGCCTGAACAGGCTCTAAGTGGTAATTTATTTATGCGGGTCACGTTGAAAGACATGACCCGCATAATTTCGTTTCGGATTGTGAATCTTTTAACAAATATCCAATAGGAATCTATATCTAATATGCATATTGCAGTAATTGGCACGGGCTACGTAGGATTGGTTTCGGGAGCCTGTTTCGCCGAATTCGGAATAGACGTCACCTGCGTGGACGTCGACCAAACGAAGATCGAAAAACTCAATAACGGCATCATCCCGATATACGAACCGGGGCTCGACCAGATCGTTGATAAGAACGTAAAGGCAGGCCGGCTTCACTTTACAACAGATCTCAAGGCGGCAGTCGAAGGAGCACTCGTTGTTTTCCTCGCGGTCGGCACACCGCCGAAAGAAGACGGCTCGCCGGACATGAGCTATTACCGGCAGGCCGCAAAAGACGTTGCCGAAGCAATGAACGGCTACAAGGTGCTGGTCACAAAATCGACGGCCCCCGTTGGTACCGGAAAATGGCTCCGCGAGTTCGTCTCGCAGAACCTGAAGACCGAAACGGAGTTCGGTGTGGCCTCCAACCCGGAATTCCTTCGCGAAGGAGCGGCGATCGAGGATTTCATGCGGCCGGACCGCGTCGTCATTGGCAGCAACGAAGCCCGTGCCATTGAAGTGATGAAGGAGCTTTATCGCCCGCTTTATCTGATCGAAACGCCGATCGTCATCACCTCGCTTGAAGCGGCCGAGCTCATCAAATACGCAGCTAACGCATTCCTCGCGACAAAGATCACGTTCATCAACGAGATCGCAAACCTTTGCGACGCCATCGGCTGCGACGTCCACGATGTCGCACGCGGAATGGGAATGGACAACCGCATCGGCCGGAAGTTCCTTCACCCGGGCCCGGGCTATGGCGGGCCCTGCTTCCCTAAGGACACGCGGGCACTGACGACGGTTGCCGACCAATTCGGCGTCGAGACCCGAATTGTCGATGCCGTGATCGACGCCAACGAACGCCAGAAGGAAGCAATGATCCCCAAGATCGAAAAGCTCGTCGGCGACCTGAGCGGGAAGCACGTCGGTGTTCTGGGGCTTTCATTCAAGCCTGAGACGGACGACATGCGTGAATCGCCGGCAATCGAGATCGTCCACGGCCTAATCGAACGCGGTGCGACGGTCAAGGCATTCGACCCGGTCGCGATGGAAGAAGCGAAGCACTGCATCGAAGGCATTGAATACGGTACCGACGAATACGATGCTATCAAGGATGCGGACGTCCTCGTTATCGTGACGGAATGGAACCAGTTCCGTGCCCTCGATATGGAGCGAGTCAAATCGCTTCTGAAGGCACCGAAGATCGCCGACCTGCGAAACATCTACGAGCCGAGCGACATGAAAGAACTCGGCTTTGAGTACGTCGGCGTCGGACGATAGGCCGGCGGTTTAGTTCGTCAGCGGGCAGGCACGTCCTGCCCGCTTTTATTTGCACCGAAGTATCCATCGTGTTTTAATTCCCTTTCACCGAATTTCTTTCGATCTATATGAGCACAAAGGTCTTGGTCACGGGCGGAGCCGGGTTCATCGGCTCCAATCTTGCAGATGAACTTATCCGGCAGGGAGCAAAGGTCACGATCCTTGATAACTTGGTGACCGGCTTCCGCGAAAATCTCGAAGAGATCAACGGCGATTTCGACTTTGTTGAAGGAAGCGTCAACGATACTTCTCTGCTTCCTAAGGTTCTTAACGGAGTTGAGATCGTCTTTCACCAAGCCGCCTTACCGAGCGTTCCCCGTTCGGTGGCCGATCCGCGTGAGACACACGATGCCTGTGTGAACGGCACGTTCAACCTTCTCGCACAGGCAAGGGAAAGCGGCGTTCGACGCGTGATCTACGCAGCCTCGAGTTCGGCGTATGGCGACCAGCCCACGCTGCCGAAAGTGGAGTCGATGCGGCCGGAACCGATGTCGCCTTATGCTGCGGCTAAGCTGGTCGGTGAGTACTACTGTTCGGTCTTTACTAAAGTATACGGGCTGGAAACGATCGCCCTACGATACTTTAACGTATTCGGGCCGCGGCAAAATCCGGCATCGCAGTACAGCGGCGTTATTTCTCGCTTTATCGACGCACTGATGAAGGGCCAGACGCCGGTCATATACGGCGACGGCGAACAGTCGAGGGATTTCACCTACATCGCCAACGTTGTCAACGCCAACATCCGTGCATCGCAGACCGATAAAGGCATCGGCAGGGTGATGAACGCCGCAAACGGCGACCGCGTGTCGCTCAACCAGCTTTTGGCAGTTCTAAAGGGAATAACCGGCCGCGAGGAGGTCGTGGCTGATCATCAGCTCGCTCGCCCGGGCGACGTGAAGCATTCGCAGGCGGACAACACACTGGCCAGGGAGTGCATCGGCTACGAAACACTCGTCGGGCTTGAAGAAGGCTTGCGTCGAACGATCGACTGGTGGAAAGAAAGTCGTTTCGCAAACGCGTAACAAAAAAGGGCGGCCCGAAAGCCGCCCTTTTTTATATCCGTCCGCTTCTCGAATTACCAGCTGAACCGAGCCTGCAATTCGATCCTTCGGTTCGCGGCTCCGCCGCCGAAGCCGCCAAAGCCTCCGAACGAACCGCCGGTCGAGGTGAACTGTCCAAACCTGGCAGAGCTCATGTTCCCGACCGGGCTGTTGTAATTCACGTTATTGAACAGGTTGTTGATGAACAATCCGATATTCAGGTTATAGGGCTTGCGTTCGCCGCCACCGCCGAAGCCGCCCATTCCGCCAAATCCGCCCATCGGTCCGCGGCCGCCGCCGCCCATTCCACCACGGCCACCGCCGCCCTGTCCGCGATTGCCGCCCGCACTTGCTTGTCCAGCCGCCTGGTCGCCGGAACTGCCAAAGCCGAAGTTCTTGCTAATGCGCATGTTGACAGTGAAGAAGTTCGGTCCCTGGCCATAGTTGCGGGGAATGATCGAGTTCGGGTCTTCGCCTGCTACGTCGCAATACGACGCATTCAGGCCAAGCTCGGCACAGCGAGCACCGAGTTCGGCAAACGTCGGCCGTTCAGTGAATATCGAGTCGGCGTTCGCGTCGATACCACGCGTAATATTGAACGGACGTCCCGTAAATGCACTGACGAATGGGTTAAGTGAGATCTCCCACGGAAGCGAGATGCTGGCACCAAAGAAAACACGGTGCCGGATGTCTTGAGAAGATCTCCCGTACTCGCCGGTCAGATCATACGAATACGCCGGATAAGTCTGCGTCCCATCTGCGTCCGCATCGGAGAATGCGTACTGGTAATTACCGAACACGTTGATCCGCTGGCTGATCGGTGCTCGCAGGCTTACGACGATCTGCCGCTGATTCTGTATGCCGCTGGATTCGAACTGATAGATATTGCCGGCCGTCGGGTCCGGACGCGGTGCGTTCAGGCAGTTCTGCTGAAGCGGGCAGATCGGGGCATTGATGTTCCTAGTACGCAGTGTGTGAAGCGTCCGCGACTGAATGTACGACAGCGAAACAACCGCACGTTTCGGCAGTTGCCGCTCAAGTACCAGCGCGCCCTGCATGGTGTATGGAGCCTGCATTTCCGGTGAGATCAGCCTGATGGTATTCGACTGCGGCAAGGCGGCAAGGATCTGGTTCGCCGTCGGAACATTACTTACGGTTCCGTCTGCATTGAATACCGCCTGCTGAAGCAACGCGATCGCCGCAGCCCTGCGTGCCGGGTCCGGGTCGTTCGCGTTGACAATAAGGTTCAACTGCGAAGAGCCGTTAAAACGCTCTGTCTGAAGCGTGAGGTTCTCGCTGATCCGGTCGTAGAAAATGCCGAATCCTCCGCGAATGACCGTCTTTGCAGGATTGGTGCCGCCTGCTCCCGGCGACCATGCGAACGAGAACCGCGGTGCAAAATTGAGATTGTCGCTGATGTTCGTCTGGTTTTCGTACCGGAGGCCGAAGCTCAGCGTGAGCCCCTGGTTAACGCGCCAATCATCGGTGACAAAAAGACCGGTGACGGTCCGCGAGACCTTTTGCAGAGGCTCGCCGGTCGTGATGGTGAACTGCGAAGGAAGATAACGCGGATCGGCATTTCCGAGTATCCTTTCGCGGTACTGCTCGAGAGGGGTCACGATCACGTCGTCATTCGGGTCTGTCGGAACATTTGCGATCCTAAAACCCGGAAATGTGAATGTACCGCCGAAGTTGTTCTCAGAACGGTCGCTGATAGAAAGGCTTGCCACGCGGAAACCGAATTTTACCGCATGCTGCGCGCTTGCTCCGAGTGCCATCGTGGTGAAATTCTGCAGTTCCCACGAGCGCTCTTTGTTAAAGCTAAGGCCGATCTGAGCACCACCGCCGACAAAGGCTTCGGGCACGGAGATCGTCGGCACAGAATTATCACCGGTCTGTTCGCGGTCTTCCCAGTCGTATTCGAAACGCGTCTCGTTGACCGTGGTGGGATTAATGATCATCGTCTCCGTGAGACGTATCTCATTGCTTGTGTTCGTTGTTTCGAATGCACGGCTCGGCAGGGACGTCCCGCCGATCCCCTGATTATCGGTCGTAGAGCGGTTGAAACTGTAGCGTAGGACAAGGGTGTTATTTTCGTTGATCGCGAAATCGAGTCGCGGGCTGAACGAGAAACGACGGTTCGGGACCTGCACCTCTTGAGTGAACGCAACCGGGTTCAGGCTTGGGTCGAGGACCACCGCGTTGATGACCGAGTTGCTGTCATTGTCGCGATTGTTGATGTCGAGAAAATATGACGACTTGCCCTTTTGAAGCGGACCGGAAATGTTTCCGCCGAAGAAACGCGTCTGACTCGGTGCCCGGTTCGTAGCGAACGGGTTTCGTGAGTTAAGGCTTTCGTCGTTGAAATTGGTAAAGACGGAACCGCGGAACTTGTCCGATCCCGGACGGGTCAGTACCTCGATACGGCCGAAGCCCAATCGGTCGAATTCAGCAGAGAAAGGGTTCTGATTTACGCGGATCTCGCGGATCGCCTCCTTAGGAGGAAGGCGGCCGCCGGTAAACCCGTCGATGTAGATCTGTCCGCCGTTCGGGCCGGCAGAAGGACCGGCAAGTGCCTGAAGTGCAGCCTCGAGTTCGTCCGGGTCATCCGGCAGCGTCTCGAGGTCCTTATCCTTTAGGACGGTCGCGCTCGCGGTGCTCGCGGGGTCCGTTGAGACCGTGTCGTCCGTCTGGACGTCGACCTGCTCTTGCAATGCCTCGACCGTAAGCGGAACAACCAGTTCCGTGCGGCGGCCTGCCGTTACTTCGACCTCAGTATTTTCATACATCTCGAAGCTGGGTGCGGTAACGCGGACGGTGTACTTGCCCGGGGCAAGCCCGCTGACGGAAAATTCACCGCGTTCGTTGGTGGTCGCTGTCTTTTCGACGCCCCCGGGCACGCCGACCGTGACAGTCGCGCCAACGACCGATGCTCCGAGACTGTCCTGTACCTGGCCGCTGACAGTGCCATTTTGTTGAGCGTAGCCGGTAAACGATAAGAGTGCTAATGCAAAGCCGGCAATTAAATATGACCTGAATAATCTCATGATATTAAGCAGTTGATAACTGTTTGCGGCAGTAAACGCAGGATAGCTGCCGCGCAATAAGCGATAAGTAAGTTTTACTGAAAATCCACTCCGTCGAGGCCCGGGATCGTGAACGCTCCCTGACCCATGCCGCGTCCTCCACGCTGCATCGCCCCCGATGCCTGTGCCGCACGAATGAACGGCTCAACACCTGCGAGGACCTTGATCGCGGTTAGGCGATCGTCTGAATGATCTTTTGAACTGGAAACAGCGATCATGTCTCCGGGCTTGAGGTCTGCGACCGAAATGCTCGGAAAACGCTCGAGCATCTCATCGATGCCGCCTCTCGGGCCGCCGCCCATTCCGCCGCCCGGCCGCTGCTGTCCCTGTCCGGGTGCTCCTCCCGGCTGTCCGCCTGCCGCAGGTTGTCCGCCCGCTTGCGGCTGTCCGCCGCCGGGCCTTGCCCCGCCGTTCGGCCCGCCGCCCTGGAACGCCGCGAGACGCATTGCCATTTCCTCAGGGAAACGCTTCATCAGCGAAGCTGTCTTGAGGTCGACGATCACATCTTTCTGTGTCTGAAGATTTGTGATCGTTACTTGATTATTTGCAGCGTCCACCGACTTTACGGTGCCGGCGATCGTCTCGAACGAACCGGTAAGGATCTCTTCGGCGGTAAACGCTGTGCCGTCCGCCGACCTGTCACCGACCGCTCGCAGCATGTCGCCAACCTGAATGTTCGCGAGCGAGCCTGCGATGGATTCGCTATATTTTACGGAGCCGGGAGCGTAACGCTTGTAGACCGTGCTGTCGGTCGGATTAACGGTGAGTGTCGTTGTACCCATCAGGCCGCGAACTTCGACCGTGATCTTCTTGGCAGCGGCATCGACCGCCGTCACTTTTCCCGACATCCCGCGGGTCGACCAGCGGGCCGCTTCCTTTGCCTTCTTTTCGTCAATATCGGACTTCGCCATCAGGTAGACCGTGCGCGCGGCAAGCTTTGACATGTCTGCCGCATAGAAGCCGCTTATCACGAGCTTGTCGCCGTTAGCGATGGCAGTTCTTTCAACAGGAACGGCAGCCGAAAGCTTCGGGTTGTCTGCCGGAACCCTTTTGAATTCAGTATTTGCGGCGACTTCGATGGCGAGGTCGCCAGACGCGGTCTTAAGCTTGATCGCTGACTCGGTCACGGAAGTGACGTCGCCTGTGACAACGGACGGTTTGACGGTACTGGGCGTCTGAGCCACGGCCACGGCTGCGAATGAAAAGACGAGTAAAAAAGCCGAATAGAATGCTGATTTTCGAATCATGATCCTTCCCTGTTTGTTCTGTTTCTTAATGAGAACCTCTCCTAATTTAAACGCACTTTTGTTAAGAAAGTTGCTTCCAAGTATTGTAAGACGTATTCCGGGCGATGGAGGTTTATCTTTAAATGTAAAGAATTGTAAATGTTGAGGTTGGAGTGAATTCAGGCAGATTTCCAGCCGACCTTGCTGCCGGCCGTTAGGATAAGGCCGACACCTGCTGAGAAGAGAGCGACGACCGCAAAGGTCCAAACGTAAGGGATCGAAAGAAGCAGAGTCCAAAAAAGCACGCCGATCAATATCGAAACTGCCTCGGACCTGCCGGGTGCGGAGTTGATCCGTTTGTTGATAGCCTTGCCTACGCTTACCTGCAGGACGATCCGGCCAAAACCATACGCAAGCATTAACAACGCGAAGCCCATGAAACCGACGACGGCACCGGCGTAATCCGGAAGTAGCTGAAGGGATGCGATCAGAAATACGGTAATTCCGATAAGCGTCGCCACACCAAAGCCCACGACGCGAAGCGATGAGAACTGAAGCCGCATGATCGCTCTGCTGACTGCACCGGGTGCGATAGTCGCAAAGGCGAACGTGACGACGAACCAGAAAAGTGCTGAAAGGACGCGTTGGGCGAGAAATGCAGGGGTAAGACTCGGTGCGAGGATCTGCGACGGGTCTTGTGTCATGCCGCGGAATTCCTCTTCGAACATCCCAAACATCACCGTCTCTTTGCCCTCGACCCGGAGCGGCGTCTTGCTTTCGGGTTTGTAGGCTCCGCCGATAACGATCACCGCACCGCCGATGTAGGCGTTCTCTTTTTGGATGACCGAACCGCCGAGCGTAGCGACATCGCCCTCTACGCGGCCCTCGATTATCGCGTCGCCGCCCCAGACAAATACTTCCTTGGCACTTTGACGGACGATGACGGTCTTCCCAAAAGATATGACGTTCATCTCCGACGCCTCGTCGATCACGATCGTTTCGACATCCTCTTTTGCCACCGATGATTGTGAATATACCGAGGTGAAACCGGCAAAGATTGAAAATAGGAGAGCGACCGCAAAGCCCCGAGCGATGCGGGGCAAATATGAGGAAGTGCGATCTTTGTGTACTGAGATCAATCCAGCGTTCACGCGTTCTCTGACCTCTTCGGACGGAAATAAGCGATCAAGACGACTAACCCGGCAAGAGCAGCAGCCCCCACAAAGAACCAGGAGCCCGTCGTGCCTCCACCGCCGGTAAGTGACCGCAGAATAACAGCTATGCCGACCGCGAAACTGTAGATGAGATGGGCCGCGGCAACCGTGACCGCAGCGAGTTTCTCAAAAAGCAACGCCACGCTGCCGAATGTTACGGACCCGCTGAGAAATGCTAGCCCGGCGAGGCCGATGAGCGCGGCACCGATGATCATCACAGCGTTCGAGATCTCAGATCTTCGCCGAAGGCGTCCGACGTCATTTTCGGAAGCGGCGATTATGACCTTCGTAAAATTCTCCGGCAGTTCGATCTCTTCCTCAGAACCAAGCCCTGCCTCAAGCGCGTTCATTAGCTGCTTTTGGAATGTAAGCTCCGCGGCACACTCAGAGCAGTCACTGACGTGCTCGTTCAGCGAGCGCTCGTCTGCCTCGGAGCTGTCTCTTATACACATCTGACGCTGCCGACGAGTTCCGAACGGTG
>JAUCQE010000613.1 GCA_030372865.1 Pyrinomonadaceae bacterium | reverse complement strand
GTAGAAAGACTGCTCTTCGCCAACGTCAGCAACCGCCATCGGCTGCCCGGACGACATTACGAATCCGGCGATCCCCTTGCCGGCCGGAACCTTTAGATCGATAAGCTGCTCCGCGACCTTGCCGATCGCGACCAAGAACCGGAGGTCGCCCTGATCGCCGTCGCGAACCAGAACAGAGGCTTCCTCTGAGTCGATCTCTGCGGCAGCGACGCTTAAGAGCTTCGATATCGAGCTCGTAAGCGGCTCGGTCAGCATATTTGCCACGTCAACCGTTTCGATCAGCCGCTTGAGCTTTTCACTTACCTCTGCGCTGCCGTTGTTAGCCATAGCGTAATTCTCACTCATAAATTCCCCGTTCGCAAATGTTTATCATATTGATAGAAAGACTGAAATTCGCGAGTTATTCGTCGTATTGAGAGGCAAGCTCGGTTTTGTTTGCTTTTATATCCCGTTTGGGTGTGCCGCCCGATCAATCGTGGTTATGTCGCCACGCATATAGACGACGTCCGGCGGGAGAACGATTTGCGGAAATTATGAGAATACCGTACCTTACCGCGGCGTTTTTACTCTTTATAGGATCTGCAATCGCGCAGACCAATTCATCCGCAACCACTGACCCGTTCTATCTCGAACGCGGCACATCATTCTCGGCGTCGGTTCCTTCAAAAAAGATCGAAGCCCCGAAAAGAACCCTTTCGTCCGGAATTACGTCTGACATCGCCGAAGCCCTGAGCATTATCAGCAAGAACCATGTCGATTCGAAGCGAGCCGTAGATGGGCGTGTTACTGCCTCCGCGATCCGGTCGATGATGAAGAGCCTCGACCCGCATTCCAATTTCTATGACCCGGCCGAGTTTGCCGAACTTCTGGGCGAACACCGTAGCGAGTACTTTGGTACCGGCGTTACGATAATGAGCTTTCGCGTTGGTGATAAGGTCGAGACATTCGTCATCGCCGTCGCTCCGGGCTCGCCGGCAGCGAACGCCGGACTTCAGTTCGGAGATCGGATCGTAAGCGTTGGAGGAAAACCGGTCAGCGGGCTTTCGTCGCTGGTGGTCCGCGAGCTGATACGCGGACCGAATGGCACCAGTGTCAAAGTGACTTTAGAAAGACAGGGCTCCGACAGAACACTACAGGCGACCCTTATTCGAGGCAGGCTTCCGCAGCCGACAGTTCCGGCGTCATTCGTTATCGACGAGACGATCGGCTATATCGACATGACCGTCGGGTTCAGTTATACGACGGTAACCGAGCTGGACGCGGCATTGGAGAACTTTGCACGAAAAGGCGTTCGGTCGCTGATCATTGACCTCCGCGGCAATACGGGCGGCATCCTCGATCAATCGGTCGCCGCGGCCGAACGGTTCCTGCCCGCGGGACGGACGATCGTAACGCAACGCGGTCGAAATCCTTATGACGACAGAGAGTGGAAATCGCAGAATCGGACGCCGAACAGGCTTCCTATTGTTCTCTTGATCGACGGCGAGACGGCATCGGCGGCAGAGGTTTTTGCGGCCTCGCTGCAGGACAACGACAGAGCTATGATCGTCGGCTCGAAAAGCTTTGGTAAAGGCTTGGTGCAGAACGTTCTGGAACTTGAGGACGGAAGCGGCCTGACGCTAACGGCGGCCCGCTACTACACGCCATCCGGCCGGTCGATCCAGCGGGACTATTCCGACGCGAGCCTTTACGAGTATTTCGCGAAAGCTAACCGCGGAAATCTGGTGGACCGCTCAGCGTTCGTTGCGCGGACAGTTACCGGCCGGCGGGTTTATGGCGGCGATGGGATCGATCCGGATCTTGCATCGGAACAACCCGATCCGACCCGCGAACAGATCGCGTTGATCGATCCGATCTTCCATTTCGCGAATAAGCTGCTCAACGCAGAATCGAATGCTGCGGGCGGCAGATCCGGGATAAGGAATTCGATCATGTTTGGTCAGGAAATAGTTTCTGCAGAGATCATGAACGAGTTTGAGATATTCGTGGGCCGCGAGATCTCTACAGATAAGGACACCAACGCATTTGTAATATCCGAGTTACGGTATTTCCTATCTCTCGGGGCGTTTGGAATGGCGGAAGGCGAGGCGGCCCGGATCAAGAATGACGAAACAGTCCGCACGGCTATTAGCCTGATTCCCCGCTCACAGCAGCTCGCCGCGGCCGCAGCCGCGAAACAATAAAAAGTGGCCTGCCGGTTCACGTACCCGGCAGGCCTAGTTAGAAACAGGAGGAATTAGAAAGAAGTATCGCGATCCTTGGACCGATTGGCCGACTTTCTTTTCCATAAACTTGATGCCGCTGCAAAAAGTGTCGTTGCCCGGCGTAAAGAAAAAATCCGCCGCCCCATGATCTGAGGCGGCGGATCTCGATTATGGTATCCAGATCTCTAGAAGTTAAGCTTCGCTGAGAACTGAATTCTGCGAGCGAAACTTGTAACACTGTCGCGGATACGGCCGAAGACGGACGAATTGTACGTCGCGGTCGGTAAGCCGAACGATGGCGTATTTGTCAAATTTCGGGCATCAACGCGGAAATCCAGGTTAAGCGTTTCCGTGAAACGGAATTTCTTCAGCAGCGAGATGTCAGTCTGGAACTGACGCGGACCGATGAAGAAGTTGCGGCCGGTGTTACCGAGTTCACCCGGCGCAGGCTGCGAGAACATCGCTTCCTGATCCTGTGAGAACCAGTACCAGGTACCGTTCCGTTCAACCAAACCGCCCATGTCACGCGTGCAGCCGTCACAGTTAGCGAACGACTGGTTGACGTTGCTGAACGTGTTAAGTCCGGAGTAAACCGTGAACGGCCGGCCGGAAGCCCAGTTGTAGGTTCCGGAAACCTGCCATCCCCCGATCACCCAGTCGAGTGCGGTCGGAATATCGGAGCCCCATTTGCGGCCTTTACCGAACGGGACCTCGAAGACGTACGTAGCCTGAAGCACGTGGCGACGATCAAAATCGGACCACGCATAGTTCAGGTCGCGGTCGTTGATATTGAACGGTGTGCTCGATGCCGATTGGTTGTTCGCACGCGAGACGGTCGTAAACGTCGGGTCGAACGAACGAGTGTCTTTCGACTTCGAGTACGTGTAGCCGACCTGATAGGAGAAACCACCTGTAAATCGGCGTTTAAGAATCACCTCAAGTCCGTTGTAGAACGAATAGTCATTGCTGTCTAGAACATTCAGCGAACCCGAGAACTGCGGATACTTCTGGAAGAAGAACGGATTGCCGATGGTCGTAGCGATCATCTGCGACGAACCTGAAGTACGCTGTGAGACGACAGCTGCCGCATTAGCAACGCTTCCGCCGGTGTTGGTCATCGATAACGTAGTCTGAATAGCAGGAATGCTTCTGAACGTTGCAGTTCCTGCCGCATTTGTCGGGTTACCGGTGAACAGAAGATTGATCAGGCACTCGTCAGTACTTCCGCCGCGGACAGCATTGAACGCCTGAAGAAAGTTCTGCGAACAACGGGGGTCGCTTGCGAAGATATTGACCTGGTTCGCATCGTACCCGCCGAAGAGGTGCGTGCCTTTTCGGCCAATGTAATTTACCTCCAGGACGCTGTTCCATCCGATCTCCCGCTGAATACCTGCGAACCACTGATGGCTCTCAGGATAGCGAGTGTCCGGATCAACGACCGTGATTCCGCTCGTGCTAAACGGCGCCGGCTGTCGAAGTTCGTCCGGCGTGCGGGTCGGCGTGAGATCCGGGAGACCGTTACGGAGCAGAAGATTCTGCTGCGCGATACCCACCGCTGAGGCGCTAGACGTGTTGCCGGGGGCACTCTGGTAAACGCTGTTCGCGAATACCTGCGACGGGAACCTGTCGTAAGCCAGCCGATAGTTAGCGCGGACCGATGTCTTGCCCGTCTTGAACGGATCCCAGGCGAATCCGATCGACGGCGAGAAGTTATTCCAGTCGTCCTCGAACAGATCACCCTCGACCCAACGAAGCGTGTTCGACGGCGCGGAGCCGGTCGTGAACGGCTGATCCGGAACAAGGATCGGCAGATCCTTCGATGAAGGTGCCGGTTTGTATTCCCATCGGAGGCCGATGTCAAAAGTCAGATTCTGGCTGTAACGCCAAGTATCCTGAACGTAGAAGTCATATTCGGGATAGTATGCCGTCCAGTTCCATCTGGTTCCGCCCGGAGCCCATGCATTCGGGTTAGAAGGACTTACGACAAATCCCTGCGAATAGCTGCCGATACGGCCGATCCAGTTGTTGATCGTCGACCTGAGGTTCGTCAGGTCGGACGAGTTGATCCCGGTCGCTCCGCCCGACGCCGGCAAACCGAACCCGGTGAAGTCACTCGAGCCCGCACCAAAGCCAACAGAGCCTTCGATGACGCCGCCCGCCGACGACCGATCGTCGAACTGACGGCCGAAGCGGAAGTTGAGCCCGGCTTTGATCGTGTGTGGCGACAGGTCGAAGGTGACGTTATCGACGAACTGGAAAGTACGAGCCTCACGTGCGTTGTACGCGAAATTCGTGAAGGCGTCCGTAACCGTGTTGAGGATAAACGGAACGTCGGCACGCGGTTCCTCGGTAGCGAAGCTGAAGCCGAAGGTGCTGTAGCCGAAAATGAACTCGTTGGTGAACCTGGCGGTCGGGGACCATCGATAGTTCAAGGCGAGATTTTTCGGAGTTCGATACGTGTTTACGAGATTCGGATAACCGGGGAACGGTGGCAAGCCGCCGTTGACGCTGTCACCGATCGTGTTCTGCTCACCTTGAGCGTATCGAGCGTAAAAATTGTTGTTATCGTTGATCTTAATGTCAAAGCGGGTCACTAGGTCCCACTGCTTCTCGGTCTGGCCTGCGTTAAAGTTGTAGCCGGCAAAGTTCAGACCGTCGCCTCGTGAGTAGTCGTTCGGACGCGGATAGGCGCGAACCATGTTCACGATGAAAGGATCCTGGGTGATCGGCATCGTATTCAAGTTAAAGGTCGCGACACAAAGCGTGGTAACCGATGCCGAGCACGCGGGATACCGGGGGCTGCCGTCGGGGTTAACCGACGCGGTCGAAGTTCCTGCCGGTGCGTTGCGTTGTCCTGCGATATAACGGAATGTGCCGTTCAATGCTGACTCCGTATAAACAGTACGCTGAGCGAGTCGTGTTTCGACGGCACTTAGCTTTTGCAGGTTTACGAAGAAGAACGCCCGGTCACGCAGCGGTTTGAAGAACTCGGTCCCCTCGCCGAAACCGAAGTTCGGGATCGGGCCGCCGAAGCTTCCGCCGTAGATGTGCTGAACGAACTGACGTCGGCCAATGCCTAACAGGTTGTTCTCAAATTCGTTCGCGATAAAACGCGGAGTCTGGTAGTACTCAAACAAGTTTCCCGAATAGCGGTTCGTTCCCGATTTCGTAACGAGCGTCACCTGTGCACCGCTGGAACGACCCAATTCGGCCGTCGCATTAGAGGTAACAAGCTGAAACTCTTGAAGTGAGTCCGGGTTTGGGCGGAGCGGCGTGAAGTTGGAACCGCCGGCCGTTGACTCGTTGATGTCGATGCCGTCGAGCGTGAAGTTGAACGCGCGGTCGCGTGAACCGTTGACGTGGACCCCACCGCCCGTGTTCGAGCCAACCACGACGCCGGGCTGATAGTTAAGCAAGTCGAGAGGATTGCGTCCTCGAAGGCCAACGATCGGCAGGCTTTCGAGAGTCTTTTGCTCGACCGTCGAACCCACGTTCCCGGATGTTGAGGTTTGAACCTGTTCGGCTGACGCTTCCACAGATACGACCGCAGAAACGTCTCCAACCTCGAGGGCAACGTTAACCGTCGCGGGCTGGTTGATAAGCACCGGGTTCTTTGACGATATAAATTTCTTAAAGCCTTCCCTTTCAACCGTGACGGTATAAGTTCCCGGCTGGATCAGATCGAAGACATAAACGCCTGAGCTGTTTGTGGTGGCGGTGAATGAGGTGTTAGTACCCTCGTTTGTCAGCGTCACAGTCGCTCCGGCCACGGCTGCACCAGAGGAATCAGTCACCGTACCGGTCATACGAGACGTGGTTCCCTGAGCAGCAGCCAAAACGCTGAGCGAGAGCATTACCGCAACGAATGCGACTGCTCTCGAAAGTAGATTGCCCATCTTACTCCTCCAAGTAATTGTTTTGAACTGATAATTTATCCTTATGGTATCAAGGACTGTGTGAAGAAATAATGATGTAAGATAGCACACCTTTGACAAAAGTGTTACGGAAAATCGCAATTTTGAAGTAATTGGCGAGATTATTTTAGATGTCGTGAAATTGTTCCGTTCGCACCGACGGTCCAGCCGTAACGGCGGGTCATAAAGAGTCCATAGAGGCTCTCCGCCGTCCCGCTTTCCTGCTTTATCCAGGTTTTTCCACGATCGCCCGAACGCAGAATGGTTCCGCCGTGGCCGACGATCCATCCGTTCTTATCATCTGCAAAATCGACGCGCATGAACGTGGACGGAAAATTAGTGGCGACGGGTTCCCAGTTCTTCCCTCCGTTCTCAGTTCGAAGAATGGTACCGCGGCCACCGACTGCATAGCCGTCCTTGGAGTCACGGAAATCAACGTTATAGAGCGTCCGTGCGGTACCCGACTCCTGCTTCTGCCAGGTCTTGCCGCCGTCGTCCGAGTGAAGAATTACGCCGCGGTCACCGACGACCCACACCTTTGAATCGCCGACAAAATCGAGATGGAAGAGTTCCAGTTTGGAAGGAACGGATATTCGCTGCCACGTTTCGCCGCCGTCCTCGGTCCGCATTACGAGCGAGTCGATAACCTGCTCGTTTCGATTTAGCACCGAGCCAACAACGATCCCAACCTTTTTATCAGCAAACCGGATACTGAGAAACTCCGGCGTTCCCGTTCGAAAATCCCCCGGGCTGAACAAGACGGTTTCACGCCAGGTCCGGCCGGCATCGCTGGTCAGAAACATCTTCCTGCCCGCGACCAGGTACCCGTTCTTTTCATTCCGGAAATAGATCTCGTTGATCGTCTCGGTTGTCTTGAGGTCGTGTTTTGTCCAACTCCGCCCGCCGTCTTGTGTCGACGCCAGATATCCATTGTCACCCGCTATCCAGCCATCGTCTTCAGATGTGAAATAGACCGCGACAAGATCGCCATTTGCGGCAATCTTGGTGGTGCTCCACGATGACTGAGCAACCGCGGGAACGATCACGAAATGCACAGACAGAAATAGTAATAGAATTGCGAAAGTCTTGAACACGAAACTGCCTCCGGGTTATGTAACTGGGGAAAGGTGGCCGTCGAATACGTCCAGAATACCGCAGAACGAGTTCGATGACCACCTTTACGATGACGCAGTTTAGGCTTTGATTTGCACTAAATCGCTATTTCACAATGCGATAGACCCGGTTATTCCAGGTAACAACTACCTCTTCACCAAGAGCGAGGTATTGTGCAAGCCCCGGTTCGCGGGCAGCGAGTTCGAAGTATTCATCGCTGCCGAACTTCACGACGACCTCGGTCGCTTTGCTGTCCTGCTTATAGTCCGCATCGACCCAAACGCCCGATTGGTTGAAGAAGTTCTTGTTGGCAACGAACTGATTCTGCGTAGTGTTGCGAATGATCACCTGTTGCTCAGCCGAGTCCGCACCGTCAACCGAGATCTGCGTATTCGCTTTCATCGTGTTTTGCTGGACCGACATCTGCACCGCGCCGGCACCGCTCCTTGACTTCATTGCCTCCTGCTGCGACGGAGCCGGCATGAAAACGCCGCTCGCATCCCGCCTTGAGTACTGGAACGTTCCGTCGGTCGCGAGATATGACGTATATGGGGTCACGATCCCGTACCGCGTTCCGAGTTCGACCACCTCATCGCGAAGTTCCTTGGTCTCGCCGTTCACGCGGATCTCCTCGACCAGCCAGCCGACACGCCGGCTAGCCCAGAGCCGCGGCAGGAAGTCATTCCCGGTCGCACGCAGCGGAAAATCGAGGTCGTTGTACGCAAAGCTGCGATTCTCATTTCCGGCTTTGCCTCGTAGAAATACTGCAGCATTCGTCAGATCCGCCCGATTTTTGTACCGGCCGATGACCGTAAGCTGCATTCCTTTAAAGAGATCGCCGAGCTTTCTCGGGTACATATACTCGACTTCCAGATCTCCGAGATCGAGCTGCAAGTCGGACAAGACCGGTGAACTTACCTTGGCGAAAAAGTTCGACACCTTGACCTCAAGATCCTCTTTCGGCTGAACATAATCGGATACTCCGGAGTTCTCGGTACCAAGCTTGTCGAGCAGGGCCGTATTGACGTCGTATCCGAAACCGAACGGAAAGACACGCACATCAATGTTCTTCGCCTTTGCGAAATTTGCGGCGATCTTGTCACCATTTGTTTCGCCAACAGTTGGCAGGCCGTCGGTCATGAAGACGATCATCTTCGGCCGATCATTCTTCTCGAACTGTTTTAGAGACGCGGCCAGCGAATCGTTGATGTTCGTACCGCCATTTGGCTGCAGGCCTTTGACGAACTCTTCGCCGCGTCGCTTGCCGGCGGCATCTGCTTTTATCAGGCCACGTTCCATCAAATGTTCTTCGCCGGCGAAATTGATCACATTAAAACGGTCACCATCACGAAGCGTGCGAATGCCGAACAGCAAAGCCGACCGGGCCTTTTCCATCTTGCCTTCTTCGGCCATTGAACCGCTCGTGTCGAGCACGAAGACGATGTCTTTATTGACCAATTCCCTCTCGGCAATGTTGTCTCGGGGCGAGATCGTCATCAGGAAATAGCCTTCCTTTCCGGGCTCGCGGTAAGTAAGAAGTGAAACCCCGAAATCGGCACTCGACAACCCGTAAAAAAGCTGGAGATCGCTATCGTTGTTCCTGGTTTCAAAGGAAACCACGGTCGTGTTTTCACCTTTCGGGCGGACGTCGATACTGTGCGAAGGCGAATAGACATTCCGGATCGGATCTTTGCTCATTATCTCGATGGTGCCGGATACGGTGCCAAAAGACTGCGCCACCTGGTTCCTTGCAACGCCTTCCTGGCCATTCCATTGATTCCGCCAGAGATTACGCCCGGTTCCAAGCGGATAGCGGTAGGACACGGTGCCCGATTCGGCCTTCAAAACCTGCGTGTATTTGATCTCGAGCTTTTTGTCGGAATTTGGCGGGATCGGAAAAATCGAAGCCTGGAACAGGTCTTTGCCGGCATATTCAAGCAAGCCCGGGTCCCGTTGCCGCCGGACGATCTCGTCGTAAATACGGCGTGCCTCTTCGCGGGTGCGAACCTCACCGATGAGTTTCTTACCGTTCTCCCAGATCGCGAACTCCGATATCGAAGCGTTCTCGGGGATTGGGAAAAAATAGGTGCCTTCGAGCGTGTGCTGCGTATCGTTGCGAAAGACCTGTTCGACGTGCGCCGTGGCGACCTGGCCGTTGATCTTTGTATCGAGCTTAATGGACTTAACAGGCAGGACATTCGGAAGCGGGATAGGCCTCGGGATCGGCCGGCACGGCCTGAGGTCGCAAACGATCGGAACGATCACGCCCTGTGCGGCTGCCGGCATTGCCGAAAACACCGCACCAAGGCCAATGCAAATCAATGCAGCAAGGTATTTCAGTTTCATTTTGATCTCCTTCTAAAGGCAAAACTCGGATAGCCGCTCGTGCTTGGACATTTACTGAACGAAAGACGTTGCTGAGCCTTGCAGCTTTTTTCTCTCAGCTCTGAAACAAAACGGTTGACAAGGCGTGAGATAATTGCCAGAGGGCCCAGCTATGAAACGCATATTCCCACTCGTCGTTGCTTCACTTCTATCGGCCGTACCTATACTCGGACAGGCCGTTTCAGCTGAGAACGAGTTCTGCCATCCGGATTTTGCCAAGTTCCTTGTCTCTCAGCAGGTCAGCGAGAGCGGTTCGCTTTCTGACCGCCCGAAGCGGATAAAGATCCTGATCAAGGCGGCGAATTTTCTCTGGAGCTATGACGAAGAGACGGCACGTTCGCACTTTTCCGACGCTTATAAGGTTGCGGAGACCCACCTTAGTGAATCGCGGACGGACGCCGCGGCCCGCAACCGCTCGTCCCCGCCTGTGAACTCGGACCTACGGTTTTCGGTTATCCGCGCGATCGCGAAAAAGGATGCTGCATGGGCCGGACGCTTGGCCGATGTGTTGATCGCCGAACTTGAGAAAAACTCCAAGAACGCGACGGATGAGGAAAAGATGGGAGAAGCCTCTGCGATCCTCAACATGGCCGCGGATATAGCAGGGATTGATCCGGACCTGAGCAAGCGGCTATTTCGCCGTGCGTTCAGGCTTCCGCTCGAAAGTTCGTGGTTCTTCGCTCTTTATACTGCGTCAGGAAAGAACCCCGAGGTTGCCGAACAGGTCTACACCGAGGCTCTCCAGAATTACCGTCGAACAAGCGTGCGGCAACTGCTGATACTTTCCGCTTTTCCGTTTGCAAGAGATCGGATTTTCGGTCCGGACCGGATGAGCTATGGTACAAGCGTTCCCGGTACGATCCGAGAGAACCCATCGCTTGAGGCGGCTTTTATCAAAAGTCTTTACTGGCGGATTGCCGAGATAGCGGCTCAACCTCAGATGACCGCACCCGGAAACGGCTGGATCCTTGCCGACCCGGCCTACATGGTCAGCGCGCTTCGCGAACTCGATCCGATCATCATCGATCGGCATCCGTCATTGGGCGCAAGGCATGCAGTCGCAAAATCGCAGGCAGCGTCGCGGATGACCGCGGAAATGGAGAAGAGCCTTTTCGCACGCGAGAATCAGTCGATCTTCACGCCGCGTTCGTTCGAGGAACGTCTTGCCGAACTCGAGGACGCGTTTGAGAAAGGCACTCTAAAGGATGCGACGATCGTTGTTGCGATCGTGATCCAGGAGAAGTTGACCGAGGAGCAGTATAAGAAACTCGAACCGTGGCTCGATCGCATTAAGGAAGATAAAGTGCGGACGGAAGCTACATCGCATTTCTGGTTCAAGCGTTCACAACTTGCGGCTGAAGAAAGGCGTTTTCGCGACGCGGAGCGATTCAGCGAGAGAGTTCCCGAAGCAGAGTTCCGAGCACTCCTCGCCCTGACCATTGCCGATAAGCAGCTGGAAGATCTGAACGACGCGTTCGAGGCACAGCAGACCGTCGCCAGGGTTTCACAGGCGACGTCAACGATCGCGAACTCGCAGGTAAGGGCAAAGATCCGCCTTGCACTGGCCAAGAAGTATTCGGATATTAACCCGAGTTTCGCTATCAACGAGCTTTCCGATGCCGTAAAGGTAATAAATGTGCTTGGCGAACCCGACATGACGTCGGCGACCATATTCAGGAAGATCGAAGGCAAAGAGTTTCAACACTACGCTGCTTATCAACTGCCGGGTGCAGATATTGAGGGCACTTTTCGTGCGCTTAGCAGATCAGATATAAGCCTGCCGCTGTCGAATGCGAGGGCGATCGAGGATCGGTATCTCCGGGCTATCGCGGTGCTGGCGGTTGCTTCAAACTGCATCGAAAAGAAAAAGCCCGCCGAAGTAAAGACTGACGGTCACTGATCGAGCGGTTCTTTGTTTTCGTCCTCATCCTTGAGCGCGTCGTCGATGTCGCGTTCGAGCTTTGTCCTGAGGCGTTCGACCAGGTCTTCGGCCTTTAGGATATTTGCCTCGAGGCTGGACTTGTTCTTTTGCACCTCGAGCAGAAGGGTCTGAAGCTTTGCCTTCTCCGCCGCAAGCTGCCGGGCCTTTGCTTCGCGCAGCTCTTCCGGCCGGAGCGTTCCGGCAAAGGCGACGCCGCGTTCGATCATTTCGGGCCGTGATTCTATCTCAATGGCCTCAAGCCGCGTTTGGACACTCGCCTCTTTGTCCACCATATCGAACATCTGTTTTCGCAGGGCTTCGACACGCTGTTCGGCACGGGTCAGGATATCGAGATTTAGCAGCAATCGCCGTTGTTTTGCGTCCGGATCGGACTTTTGCGAGGCCTCAAGCTGCTTGATGCGTGCCTGCAGTGCCTCGATCGTGCGGCGAGTTTCCACCGGATCCTGCATCGGATCGGCGGTGACGGTACGCGGCTGATTTGCCGGGGCGTTCTCGTCAGGAAAATCCTCGGCACGGCTGATTATCAGCGGCTCGTTTGCCGAAGGTGTAGGAGTCGGTGTTGCCCGCGTCGTACGGGTGCGAGTTCGCGGGTCGGTCTGTGCCGAAACGTCAGCGATAGCCGCGGCGAATACCACTACGAAACAAATGCCGAGGATCGCTCCGCCTCGCGAACAAAACTTTCTCATTTTTTCACCTTTTTCGGCTTCTTCGAGCCGTTGTCCGGCTTGTCTGGGATAAAGTCGCCGGTAAATAGTTCGACGCCGTTCTTTACCAGCCCGAGTATCGGAATTGCGTCGAGGCCGGAATTGACCACGCCCTTGACCAATCCCTTGCGGCGGATGTCACTGCCGACCAGCGCGGCAACCACAAGCGTGCCGCCGAACGGGAGCATTTTCGCCCCTCGCTTAAAGACTTGCCAGCCCGCTGCGTGGGCGACCGTACGTGCTATGCTGCGTTTCTTATCTGCCATCGGTTCCAAAGTGTATACTTGCTTTATTCCGATGACAACAGCATACTTTTCTTTGCACGAACAATTCACCGGATAGTTCCATTTTCCTTCGAGTATGTCGCTCACCGTCTCCGAAATCTCGAAAAGATTCGGCTCCAACTGGATCCTCAGAAACGTTTCATTTGTCGCGGAAAAAGGCTCGGTAACGGGTATTTTCGGGGCGAACGGCAGCGGCAAATCCACCCTTCTCAGGCTGCTTGCCGGGCTTGAAACCTCAAACGGCGGCAGCTTTTCCGTTAACGGTTCGGCACCGGCGGCGAGCAACAGCACGGACGCCTTTGTTTACGTGCTTTCGATACCGGCATCGCCGTTCCTTCAACGGGCTCTGGGCAAGGCCGTGAATGATGCGGCCAAGCGTCAGGAAGAGGCGATAATGACGGCCGTCAACGGTGCCGAGACCGCGGTGCTGCTCGACGATGCTTTCTGCCTTTTTGACGACGAAACGAAGGACGCCATTTTCGCAAATGTCCGCAGGGCTGCGGCGGAACGCGGTTTGACGGTCGTGTTTGCTACGAGCGATTTCAACGACGTGCTTGCCTATTGCGACCGCGTTACCGTCATCGCGAACCGCTACGTCGTACAGGAAGGCACGCCCGAAGAGATCTACGACGCACCCGAAAACTGCCTCGTGGCCCGCCTGACCGGCCGCCATAACCTGATCGAGGCAAGGCGGCTTTCGTCCAACAAGACGGAGCTTCCGGAATTTCACACCATCGCCGGCGAGCATCGGCTCCACGCCCATCGCGGCAGCAAGAGCGAACTCGGCGCGATCAACCAGAATGTCTGGCTGGCGATCAGGCCCGAGCAGCTTTCGATCTCGTTCGGAGCCTCGTTCCCCGAGGATAACCTGATCAAGGCGGCCATCGCCGGTATCAAGTTCCTCGGCCCGCTGACGCTTGTCGACCTCGATGCCGGCGGCCTTACGCTACAAGCCTACGTCCCCCGCCTCATCGGCCTCAACATCGGCGACGAATGCATGGTCGGCCTGCCCCCGGACCGCATCCGCATCCTGAAAAGCTGAAAATTTCCCCCGTTTGTCCCAAGCGTGTTCCGCCCTTGTCCCAGCCTTGTCCCAGGGGTGTTGGGACAAACAAGTCGTTCCTTTTCAAACATTTGCGGGAGATTTTCCGAAAATTCTCGCGCAAATTATTTTCGCGTTAAATTCGCATCATTTCGGTACACTTGTGCGAGCCCAGACTTCTGAACGGTCTAAACTGTCTAAACTGCCTCGACTTTATCAAAGATCAAGCCGTGAACGCCTTGCGTTCCGCACATCGGATATTGTGCCATAAGTAGGACGGTACGGCAATGATAATTTCTGCCCGCTTGCGTTTCGGGCTTTGCCCGTCTGTTTGCGGAAAAGCTGTGCTTTTCCGGGGCGGTGTAAAACCTCGGTGCGGCTATGCCGCCCGCTTCGCGGGCTCGGTGAGGGGTTGGGCTTGGGTCCACGGGTTCCGCAAAGGCTCCACCCGTGGCTACAGGAATGCCGCCCGTTTCACGGGCTGCTTGATCAGTTGTGTTCGCGCAGATCGGCGGCGAAGCCGCGAAAATATGGAGGGCGTATCGGAAAAGCGAAGCTTTTCCGCAAACAGAACGGCGGAGCCGGGAGAAAAGGATTAGGGATGAGGGATGAAGGATGAGGGATGAGGGATGAACTTGAAGAAAAAGGGCTATGCCCGGATGATGAGCGGTGAGGCTTTGCCTCACCGTAAGTTAGTAATGAAAAACGGAGGCTGAGCCTCCGTTTGTTTTTTTTCCTGGTGGAAGGGCAGAGCCCTTCCGCTCATCATGGCGGCGAAGCCGTGGAAAAAGAAGGAAGACGAAGGCAAACTCTAAATCTCGGCTTCGCCCTTTCTCCCACTATTCACGATTTACGATTTACGATTCACTAGATCGCCGGCGAGAGTATGACCTGGACGCGGCGGTTTTTGGCGCGGTTCGCGTTGGTGTTGTTCGGGGCGACCGGGAGTGTGGCTCCGAGGCCGCGGGTTTCCATGCGGCCGTTCGGGATGCCGTACACGGTCATCCGTTCGGCAATGGCCTTTGAACGTTCCACCGTTAGTGCCTGGAGTTCTTCGGGCGTTCCCTGTGCATCGGTGTGCGATTCGATCTCGATCTTGTAATCGGGGTTCTGCGAGAGCAGTTCGCTCAGCGAACCGATCTTGCTGTCGACGTTCGGGGCAAAGCTTGCCGCCCGGGTCGACGACCAGAAATTCTCCGGGAGCGTCAGGATAATGCCGCGTTCGCTTTTTGAGACCGCGCCGAACCGGCGGAGTGCCTGCATAAAGCTTCCCTCGTTCGCCTGCATTGCCCGCCAGCGTTCCTCACGCTGACGCTGCTCGTCGGCCGCACGCTGGGCATTTTCGATCTCAGCGACGCGGGCTTTCGCAGTCGTGGCCTCGGTCTCGGCCTTGCCAAGCTGTTCGCGAAGCCGGCCGTTCTCGGCACGGAGTTCACGAAGTTGATCGGTATAGTTTTGAACGTCGCGTTCCGAAAGCTCGCGGTTGCGGGTCTCGTCGGAAAGTTGCCGCCTGAGTTCTTCTATTTGGGCACGGGCGTCGTCGAGCTGGTTCTCGAGCCGACGCATATCTGCGTCGTTCCGCGACTGTTCGTTGCGTTGTTCGCGGGCAGCCTTGCGGGCGACGGCGGTGTTCTCGGCACGCACTGCGGTGCTGATCGCACGTCGGGCCGTCACGTCAACGTCCTCTTCCTTGCGGCCTGCTTTGTACGAATCCTCGGCGTTCTTTAGCAGGCCCTCAGCTTCCTGAAGGTCCTCGGCAGCGTCGCGTTCGGCACCTGCAAATCGTGCGAGGGCGACCGCCTGCTTTGCCTGAAGAACGGTCGAAGGCAGTTTCGAATAATCGATCTCGGCGATCTCCGGGGTCCGCGAATCGCGTAAATAGTCGCTCGAATTGCCGAAGTACTGAACGGCCGGAACGGTCGCGATCGTGCGGCCCGACTGTGCGACCGGGTTCAGGTTCTCAAGCATGATCTCCTGGCTCGGGCGTCGAACGAGGAAATGCGGCTCGGCGGTGATGATGAGTGCAAATGTCTGTAGCGGCGTGGTGACGCTGATCTTGGAATCGAATTCAAAGAACCCGCGGCGTTTGATCTCGCCGAGATTGTCGATCTGGCCGTCGGGCGAGACCGCCCACAAAACGTACGTCGCATAGCCCGCACCCAGTTCGAAGGGACGCGGCATTTTCGAGACGGAAAGATCGATCTCAGTACCGTTGCGACTTGTCCGCTTTATCGTCGCTTCGCCCTTCATGCGCGGGAACCGCGTCGTTCCGCGGAATTGTACGGTGACGCGCTCGTCGAGCGGATACGTGATCGCGGTCGTTCGACGCGAAACGTCGCCCTGGGCAAAGACCGAAGCCGCCGTAAACAATAGAAGTACCAACGATATGAAACCGGCCGGGGTCTTGAATTTTTGCATTTGTGAATTACTCCGATACAGAGGTGTCGTTAGATTGAAGATGCCACACCGAGCGAGTACGTTGCAAACAAAGGGGATTTTGGACATTGCGGCATCCTGTAAAGTATAGTCGATTCTTCATTAACGGATGGAAGACCTCAAGCGCCTTTTGAACTATGTCCGCCCGCACTGGGCCGCTTTCGCGTTGGCGATAGCGGCGATGGTGATGGTCGCGGTGTTCGAGACGGCGCTTGGCGGATTGCTTGTCCCGATATTCGAGCAGTTCCTGCCGTCGCAAACGGGCACGGCATCGACCGTTTTCTCGCTCGACCACTTTATCCCGAAAGAGCCGTGGTACGAAGCGTGGATCGCGATCTCGATACTGCTTCTGATCATAACGATCGGCAAGGGCATCGCGGAGTATTTCTCGTCGTACCTGATGGCGAAGATCGGCCAGTCGGCAGTGTTGGACCTGAGGCGACAGCTTTACGACCATCTTCTCAGCCAGTCATCTACGTTCTTTGAACGGCACCGGACGAACTTTCTGGTCTCGCGGCTTGTGGTCAGCTGTTCGGCGATCGAGCTTGCCGTGTCGGCAAACCTTCGCGACGTCTTACGCGAGAGCTTTATGCTCGTCTTCTTTCTTGGGGCGGCGTTCTATTTCAACTGGCGGCTGATGCTCGGGGCGTTGATAATCGCGCCGATAATTGCGTTCCTGACGGGCAAGTTCGGCAAGGCACTGCGGCGCCTCGCGGAGGTGTCGTTCGAGGGCAACAAGATGCTGACCGACACGGCA
>JAUCQE010000612.1 GCA_030372865.1 Pyrinomonadaceae bacterium | reverse complement strand
CACCGTTCGGAACTCGTCGGCAGCGTCAGATGTGTATAAGAGACAGCTGAGGCACCGCGAAAGAAGTGGCAGTAACGCGTTCGGCAGCGGCTTATCGCATCGGGAAGGGTATCTTCGGCATCCGGAAGTAAAACTACCTAATGTCCTCACGTTTGAGACTTATCTTATTTTCCGTCATCGCGTTTTGCAGCTTTGCCGTCACCGCGAGAGGGCAGGAGTTCGTTCGTGAAGTAAGTGCATCGCCCGGAAGTTCTATTCGTTTGGTAAACGAATTTGGCAGGATCGGCGTTACCGCGGCTCGATCGGACACTTCCGCCTATACGCTTAAAGCCGCCTCGAACGGGACCGCCGCGGAATCAGAGATCAAGTTTGAGACCGTAAAGAATGGAACTACCATCGTCGTTTCTCCATCCGATCCCCAACGTCGGATCGACATCGAATTGACTCTGCCGGAGCGATCACGTCTCACACTGAAGACATCAGAGGGTGAGATCCGCGTTGAAGGGAATTTCGAGATAATCGAAGCCGAAACTAACACAGGGACGATCGCCGTCGACGTGCCGGCGGAGGAAGTTCGCTATGAACTTGTCTGGCAGGCATCGCGGCCGCGATTTCTTTCGGACTTCCCGTTAGAACCGGTTAAAGAAAAAGCCGCAGGGAAGTTTCAGATCAAGGGACGATTTGAAGGAGAGAAAGCCCCGGGACAGGAAAAAGAGCCGGTCGACGGCGAAGCGGTAGCTAAAGCCGTTCAGCTAAAGACCAGGACCCAACGCGGCATCGTATTGATCAGTGTGCCGCCCTCCGAAGTAATGGCCGACCTTCGCGAACGTCCGCTTACGAACGCTGCGAAAGCGATCATCCGCAGCGGCGATATTGTCCTTATGGACGCGATCCGGCGGGCCGCCCCAAAGTATTTCGGCGACTATACCAAGTCGCTTCCGCCCGTACGACGTGAACCCGAGTTAGCAAGGCCGGCAACGGTCGCGGAGCGTCAGTTTCCCTTGAAGCGAGCGACGGTGCACGTAACGGATAGTTTCAACCGGGCGATCCCGGGGCTGAAAGAGTCGGATTTTGAACTTGTCGAGGCTGGTAAGGCGATCGAAGTGGTCTCTGTAAAGCCGGTTGAGGCACCGGTGAATCTCGTCCTGCTGCTTGATGTCTCAGGAAGCATCGAGAATTACGTCACGTTCATCCGCAAGGCTGCCCGTGAGTTCGTTGATACGGTCGACAAAAAGGACCGCATCTCGATTGTAACGTTCCGCGACGATGTGCAGGTGCTGGCAGATTTCACGACCGATAAGTCGCTTTTGTCCGCGAGCGTCGATTCGTTCGACGCCGGTGGGCCTACCGCTTACTACGACGCGTTAGGGTATGCTCTGAGCGAATCCCTTCGACCGCTAAACGGCGAACGGACGGCGATCGTGGTTTTGACGGACGGAGACGACAACCGGTCGTTCCTGCCGTTCGAGTCGCTTATCGGGGCCATCGAAGAAAGCGGTGCCCTAATCTATCCGCTATACGTTCCGTCGTCGCTGATCGCCGCCTCCGCCGCGTCCGGTTTTCAGGATATCGACCCTCTGCGGAACCGTCACCTTACATTGAACTCGAAAGCGAACGGTGAAGGTGAGCGGCTCGCAAAGGTATCGGGCGGCCAATACTACCCGATCACGCAGCTGTCACAGATCCAGACCGCTTACGATGATATTGTCGTTCAACTGCGAACTGCGTACGACATCACGTATCGAGTGTCGGATAATGCGGCAGATACTTCCGGCGATTCGGAAGGAGGAAGGCGGCTGCAGCTTCCGCGGCTTCGTGTAAAGGTGAAACGCGAAAATGCCTATGCACAAGTCGGCCCCGTCATTCCGGTCTCTGATCGCTGACATGCGTAGACAGCTATCGACTCCCGCTCTGCCCGAAAATCTTTCTTCGTAATGCTACAATCTTGAACCGAGTGGAAGATTCATTACTAGCTGCACTGTTTGGTGTTGACGAGCGAAGGCCCTTATCGGTCTCGGAGCTAAGTACCGAGATCAGGGAATCGCTAGAGCGTCAGTTTCCGAGCGTTTGGGTTGAAGGCGAGATAACGAATTTTCACGCCGCTTCGTCCGGCCACTGGTATTTCTCGCTCACGGACGGAAAGTCATTCATAAAGGCGTGCTGTTTCAAGGGCTCGAACTACCGAATTCGATTTAAGCCGTCGGACGGCTTGCAGGTAAGCGTCCGCGGCAAGTTGAGCATTTACGGGCCGCGGGGCGAACTCCAGATCGTTGTCGATTCGCTAGAGCCGGTCGGCGAAGGCGCGCTTGCCGTAGCTTTTGAACAGATCAAAGCAAAGCTCCAACGCGAAGGTCTTTTTGATGAGGCGATCAAGCGTCCGCTGCCGTCGCATCCACGACGGGTCGGAGTGGTCACGTCGCCCACCGGTGCAGCCCTTCAGGATATTCTTACGGTTTTGAAGCGACGAGCGCGATCGGTCGGCATCGTCGTCATTCCGACGCTTGTTCAGGGAGACCGGGCGGGCCAGCAGATCGCAGAGGCGATAGGCAATGCTAATCGGTATTCGGCGAGTGTCGCGGCAAGCGAGCAGATCGACGTTTTGATCGTAGGCCGAGGCGGCGGCTCTGCCGAGGACCTTTGGGCCTTCAATGAAGAGCAAGTAGCGAGGGCGATTCGGGCATCAAATATTCCGGTGATCTCGGCGGTAGGGCATGAGATCGATTTCACGATCGCAGACCTGGTCGCGGACCATCGGGCACCGACGCCCTCTGCGGCTGCAGAGATCGTGGCGAAGGCAGAGGCGGATGTTATCGAGCATCTGCGGCGGTCGACGGCCGAATTGCTTCGCTCGATGCAGTTCAAGATGCTGTCGATAAGAACGGACGTTCAAAATCTAACGATGAACCGCGTGTTTTCTGCTTTTCCGCAAAAGGTACGCGAGCTCGGCTATCACATCGACGAACTTTCGGCGGTTGCTGAGGACTCGGTCGAATTGAAGTTGTCGGAGCATGCAGACCGTCTTTCGGTACTGGGCAGGCGGCTTTCGCCTGTCGGGCTTGCTGCAAAGGTCGGCGAGAATCGAAAGCGGCTTGCCGTGATTGAGCAAAGGTCATTGGCCGCCGGATCGAAAATGACCGTAAGCCGCGAACATGTCCTGGAAACGGTAATGGCAAGCCTGGACGCGATGTCGCCGCTGCGGGTTTTGGATCGGGGATATTCGTTGACGCGATCGCTCGACGGCAGGATCCTACGAGACGCCGCGGGAGTGGCTCCAGGCGACCGGATCAACATCAAACTTGCGAAGGGCGAACTTGAAGCAAACGTAACCGAAGTAAACGAAGCAGGGTAGGACAAGAGGGTTGAAAAAGGTATTTTGGAGAATTTTTGCGGGTGTTTCAGCGGTCGTCCTGGTGGGCGTCGGTGCGGGCTATTTGTATTGGAAGAGTTTTGAGGATACGCCTCAGTACTCGCTTGCACTCCTGATCGATGCTGCGAGGCGAGACGACCAGCAGGCGATCGACGAACTTGTCGATACGAACGCGGTAGTCGATAGTTTTGTCCCACAGGTCACCGGCAAAGCCGCCGATATGTACGGGCGTGGCTTGCCGCCGAACGTTATCGACCGGATGACCAATGTCGCAGCACCGCTGATGCCTGCGGTCAAACAAAAGGCACGGGCGGAACTGCCCAGGCTTATCCGGAAGGAAACTGAGCGATTTGCGAATGTGCCGTTTGCGGGTTTTGTGCTTGGAGCAGAGCAATATCTGGAAGTGTTGGTCGAGGGTGAAACGTCCCGTATCCGTTCCAAGCTCCCGAAGCATACCTTTGAAGTAACGATGAAACGCCGGGGCGGCCGCTGGCAGGTGATCGGCGTTAACGACGACGCTCTGGCGACACGCATATCTCAGGCTATCGGGCAGCAGATAATCGGGATGGCGGCGAAAGGCGATCTCAGGCGAGCGGGTGAATCGCTCGGAGTGGAAAATCTGCAGGAGTTGATCAAGCAGGCGGAGGAAGCATTTGAGCAGTAAGCGAAAAGAAAATATGGCAAAGACGTTTGAGCAATCGTTGGATGAACTGGAGTCGATCGTTAAAAAACTTGAGGAAGGCGATATGCCTCTCGAGGAGAGCCTTGAGCTGTTTGAGCGGGGCGTAAAGCTCTCGAGAGATTGCCGCGAACGACTGACGAAAGCCGAGCGGCGGATCGCGATGCTGACGAAAGATTCGGACGGCGAACTTCAGATCGAAGAGATAGAGATCGAGGAATAGACCTCTTCGCTGACGGCGAGCAAATATAAAACCGGACGCGACTTCGCGTCCGGTTTTATATTTTATTCCGTAGTTGAAGCAGAAAGGCCGCTATTGTTTCGGTGCCGCGGCTTTCTTTTTCTGCAGCAGGTCACACGCCTGGTAGGCTCCTGTGGGGTCGACCGCCGTTCGGCCGGTCTCGACGTGCTGGATCACGCCTTCTTTGTCGATGACGAACGTCCCGCGTGTGCCGTAGCCGGATGTTTCGTTGTAAAGCCCGTATGCTTTTGTAACGTCGCGTTTCCAATCCGAAAGCAATGGGAACGTCACACCGATCTGTTTGCCGAACTCCTTGTTAGAGGCAAAGCTGTCCATTGAGATCCCGAGAACCTGTGTTTCTGTAGCGTCGAATTTTGCGATATCAGCCTGATACGCCTTCATTTCGGCCGTTCAGCCACCTGTGAACGCGAGCACGTAGAACGCGAGCACAACGTTCTTTTTCCCACGGAAATCCGATAATTTGACCTTGTTGCCGGTCGTATCCAAGAGTTCGAATTCGGGTGCTTTGTCCCCAACCTTCAGGTTCGTTGTAGGTGCTGTCGGTGTCTGAGCAAAACCGGCAAAAGAGAGAATCGCCAGCGTCAGGGACAGCAAAAAGACTCGTTCCATTGTTTTCACCAAAAAGTTAAAAGTTCGCGGACTCAAGGGCAAGATAGCACAAGAATCCGCGAACTTTAAGTTCGAACTAGCTGCGCAGCCAGATTCGGCGTTAATCGCGGCTGCTGAAAATATTCAGGATGTACCAGAACAGCAGTGCAA
>JAUCQE010000611.1 GCA_030372865.1 Pyrinomonadaceae bacterium | reverse complement strand
CTGTGTCGGCTGTAAGGGCAAGGATACCCTTCTACCGTTCTGTGCTTGCGGATATAGGCGATCACCAATCGCTCTCTGCCAATCTCTCGACCTTTTCCTCTCATATGTCGAATATCGCTTCGATGATAGAGGAATGCGTGTCGCCTTCGCTGGTGCTTTTGGATGAGGCCGGAACCGGTACCGATCCTGAGGAAGGCTCTGCTCTCGGAGTAGCGATCGTCGATCATTTTCGGACGAAATGTGGTGCACAGGTCATTGCTTCCACCCACTACAGAGGCTTAAAGATGTATGCTGCGAACGATCCGCATGTAGTGAATGCCTCTGTCGAATTCGACGAAAAGACCTTGCAGCCGACCTATAAGCTCCTTATCGGCCTTGCCGGTGCTTCGTCGGGCATTGAGATCGCACGACGATTCGGGATCAAACAGGAAGTCATCGATAATGCACGCCAGAATCTGGACGTCTCCGCACAGGATGCCGAAGCTTATCTCAGAAAACTGCAGACCGAGACCAAGCTTGCCGAAGACCTCCGCATCGCACTCGAAGAAGAACGCGAAGCGACCGCACTGAAGTACGCCGGCCTTGAGGTCGAAGCCTCTCGCAAAGAAAAGGAGCGGCAGAGACAATTTGAACGCGAACTTGCCCAGACCATCGACAACTTCGACCGCCAGTCCAAGGCGTTCATCGAGTCTCTCGAAGACAAGGCATTAAAGAACAAGCTCGACAAGGAACGCTCGGCCCGCAAAGCAGAGCTGAACCGAGCCGTGATCGCCAAAGTATCTGCACCGCAAGCGAGCCGGATCGGAACACAGGCAGAAACACGACCCGTGGGGAGTGTGCCCGACTGGACCGCAGAACCGGCAGAGTCAGTCGATACCTCGCAGCCGATCGCCGTAGGTTCAAAGGTCATCACCTCATTCGGCAAGACCGGCACGGTCGAAAAGATCGACAAAGACACCGCCGAGGTCCTCGTCGGCAGCATCCGCATGCGTGAAAAGCTGGCAAACCTCCGTCCGGCTCAGGCAGAAACGCGGCCCGTAGGCAGGGTGTCTTCAGTCTCCAAACCCATCGATTCCCCCGACGCAGCAGCCGAACTCAACCTCATCGGCAAGACCACCGCCGAAGCCGAGTACGAGCTCGACCGCTTCATCGACGAAGCCTTTATGGGCTCGCTGCCCCGCGTCTGCATCATCCACGGCTTCGGCACCGGAGCACTCAAGAATTACGTTCACCACTTCCTAAAGAACCATGACCTCATAGAACGCTTCGCCTTCGCCCCACCAGACCAAGGCGGAAACGGTGCAACGATTGCGGAAATGAAACTATGATCCGACGCCTTTTTCTTTTTCTGTTGCTTTTCACGATTGCGGGCTTAGCTCAAGAACCGCCGAAAGCGATATTGGTCGATGAATTCGGTGCGATCTCGTGTGAGGATCTTTTATCCAGGTTCGACGCGTTCATCGTAGAACTAAACAATAACCCTCAAGACATCGGGTACATTTTGATCGCCGACAGCGGTCGAAATCCGAAGGGCTTTTTCAAATTCGTTGAGGCGAGTATGTACATGAGGCGATTCGACCGCGAGAAGGTTACTTTGAGCATGATCAAATCAGATGGCTCCAAAATGAATGGCCAATTTTGGCGGGTACCGATGGGAGCCGAACCGCCGCCCTTCACCGTGAGCGGCCAACCTGGCACTGATCTAACAAAGTCATTCATCTACGGCAGCGATATCGCGGAAAACATTTGCCCCACATTTTCGCCTGATCTTTACGCAAAGACCATCCTTGATAATCCGGGCTCTCGTGCAAGAGTCGTGATCGCTGCATCCACCGTACGCGAACGGCTCGACTTGGCAGACACTGTCAGGGACCTACTGCAGCAAAATAATGTGCCGCTCGATCGCATCAGCCTCTATTTTGTTCATAAGCCGAAACAGAGTTACTCTGAAGTCGAATACTGGTTCATTCCCGGTAAACGACCTTAGTGCTCTACGACCAATACTTCATCGATGACCTGAAAGACCGTGCTGATCTGGTGCGGATAATCGAGCCGTACGCACCTTTGAAAAAGAAGGGTGCGAACTGGATGGCTTGTTGTCCGTTCCATCAGGAAAAGACGCCGTCGTTCTCGGTGAATCCTTCGAAGGGCTTTTACAAATGTTTCGGCTGCGGAAAGGGTGGGAATGCGTTTACTTTCCTGATGGAGATGGAGGGCTTGAACTTCCCCGAGGCCGTCCAGCGTGTCGCTGAGATGACCGGTGTGCCATTGCCCGAACCGATCGACGACCAGCAGTACGAAAAGAGCAAAAAGCGAAAGGAAGAAAAGAAACAGCTCTCCGAACAGGTCATCGAGCTTAACAAGATCGCCCTTGATTTCTGGGAACAGGAGTTCAAAGGCAAGAGCAAAAAGGCAAAAGCGGCAAGGGAATATCTCGAACAGAGGGGTATCTCTGAAGAGATCATTACGCAGTTCCGCATCGGTTATGCACCCGATTCATGGGATTCGCTGCTGAATCACCTCAAAGAATCCGGTGCAGACGAAAAGCTTATCGAGCAAAGTGGGCTTGTTTCCGTAAATGAAGAGAAGGAAAGGGTTTTTGATCGCTTTCGCAACCGGATAATATTCCCTGTGCTGGACGTGAACGGCAATCCGGTGGCTTTCGGAGCCCGTGCAATG
>JAUCQE010000610.1 GCA_030372865.1 Pyrinomonadaceae bacterium | reverse complement strand
ACCGTTCGGAACTCGTCGGCAGCGTCAGATGTGTATAAGAGACAGGTCGATGACCCGAATGTTAAAGCCGCCGAGACCAAATTAATGCGCCGGTTTGGGACGAACGTCAAGATCCTGCCTAAATCTGCCGGTTCGGGCGGCAGGATCGAAGTAGAATATTACACAATGGATGATCTCGACCGGATCTTCCAGCTTATGATGAAATCTGAATAGGAGGTAGAACGCGTGCAGCAACGTCTGACGGAAATGGTTTCCTGTGCTGGTTGAGTGGCCAAACTCGCCCCAGGCGACCTTGCTCAGGTTCTGAGCAAGCTTCCGATACAACCAAGCGAAAATGTGATCGTCGGTTTCGATAACTCTGACGACGCGGGCGTATTCCGCCTTTCGGATGACGTCGCGCTCGTGCAGACAGTCGATTTCTTTACGCCGGTCGCTGACGACCCCGAGGTGTACGGCCAGGTTGCGGCCGTCAACGCCCTGAACGACGTGTACGCAATGGGCGGAAAGCCGCTGAGTGCTTTGTCAATAGTATGTTACCCGCAGAAAGGCGACTGGGACGTGCTCGGCAAGATACTTCTTGGTGGCCAGCGGACGATGAACGCCGAGGGCGTTGTGATACTAGGCGGGCACTCCGTAGATGACCAGGAAATGAAATTCGGGTATGCGGTTACTGGCACTGTGCACCCGGATAAGGTAATAACGAATGCGGGCGCACGTCCCGGCGATGTGCTGATCCTGACTAAGCCGATCGGCACCGGTGCGATCAATACCGCCGTAAAACGCGGCGTCGCGAGCGACAGCACGATCGCGGCCTGTATCGATGCGATGACGACATCCGCGGCCGCGGCGTCAAAAGCAATGGTCGCAGCGGGTGCGAATGCATGTACGGATATCACGGGTTTCGGCCTGATGGGCCACGCCTTTGAGGTCGCAAAGGCCAGCAACGTGACGCTTAATATCGACTCCGTCTCCGTTCCGCTGCTGCCGGACGTCATAGAACTTATCGGCGCCGGAATGCTGACACGAGGCGACAAGAACAACCGGGTCTACGTCGGCGACACCGTCAGGATCGCTGAGAGCGTCGGTAAGGAGATGCAGAGTGCCCTTTTTGACCCTCAGACTGCGGGCGGTTTGCTGATCAGCGTTCCCGAGGAGAGGGCAGTTGAGATACTAGACGCCGTGCCGGCCGCACGCGTGATCGGCCGGGTGGCAGAGTTTGGGGGCAAGCTTATCGAGGTGGCCTGATCAACGTGTTTTTATTCATCTTCGAATCCATCGGCACCCAGGAGCTAATACTGATCGGCATTGTCGCGCTTATCTTCTTGGGGCCGCGAAAGCTGCCGGAGTATGCCCGCAAGATAGGGAAGCTGATGGCCGAATTTCGCGGAACTGCCAATGAATTCAAGGAAACATGGGAACGCGAGGTGAATTTCGAAGAGGAAACTAAGGCCCTGAGACTCGATTCGATCGAACGCGAGGCAGAAACCGGGCATGAAGGCTCGCGATTTCAAGAACCGGCGGTTCCCGGCACCATTGCACCGCCGACGATCAAACCGGCCGACCCGTCGGCATTCGCAAAACCGGACTTGTCGCCTGCCGAGAGCAACGCTATCCACGAAGAAACTCCTCCGGCAACCGAGGAGCCGAATGAAAACCTGCACGACGAATCGCTCGAAAAACATAACTGGCTGTAACTGACGATGAGGGAACTGAAAGGCGGCACGGGCGACGGAAATCAGATGTCCTTTCTGGAGCATCTCGATGAACTGCGTCGGCGGCTCGTCAATTCGGTTATCGTCGTCGTCATCGCCTTCGCCGGCTGCTGGTATTTTTCCGGGGACATCTACCGATTTCTCAGTGTGCCGATAAGGCAGGCCCTTTCAGACGCGGAACGACGCGAATTGCCCGTCGAGGGGCTGACTGGGCAGGAAAAGATATTACCGCTTTCGTCGTTAAAAGAGGGCGACCGCGGACGTTTTGTGTTTGACCGAGCGACAAAACTCGGTGTTAGCGTGGTGCAGCCCGGAACATCGGTCGATGCGACCGCAGCAAGGGACGGCAACGGCACGGTCGCTTTGTTCACAGCGGAGCCGATCTACACGGTCAATGCCGTGATCCCGGCGGGCGTGCGGCTTCCGGTGGACCTTTCGCCGAATGCCGAACTTCAGGAGAGCGCTGAAGAGCGGCTTATCGTAACTACCGCACAGGAATCTTTTACCTTATATGTAACGGTCTCGCTTTATGCGGCGATCTCCATCGCCATCCCGTTCCTTTTGTGGCAGATCTGGGCTTTCGTTTCGCCTGCGCTTTATGAGCACGAGAAGAAATATGTAACGCCTTTTATTGGGTTGTCGACAGTTTCATTTGTCGCCGGAGCTGCATTTGCCTATTACATCCTTTTCCCACCGGCGGTCCGGTATCTCTTGGGACTCGGTGAGGATTTCCGCCTTTTGCTCAGAGCCTCTGATTACTTTGACCTGATAACGCTTATCATGCTGGCAATGGGCGTTATCTTTCAAATGCCTGCAATTGCTTACGTTCTTGCACGGATCGGCATAATCTCGGCGGGGATGCTTGTGCGGGGCTGGAAGATCGCTCTTGTTGTAATTTTGATAGTAGCAGCGGTGGTTTCGCCGACCGGCGACATCCCGAATTTGATGCTTTTTGCATCGCCGATGATCGTCCTCTACGTCTTCTCGATCTTTATCGTATGGTTCTTCGGCAAGAAGAGGCAGACCGACGCCGAGGTCAACGCATGACGAAGCAACCAGCGCGAGGGCGTACAGCATCTTGATGTATTAAGGATTACTGTCTAAAATCTTTAAAGCGAAAATTTAGAGGGATCTCGGGGCCGTGAGCCCCGTTTTGCAGCCGAAGCAGATAGCCCAGGCAGCTGTTTCAGGAGTAGTTATGTCGAAAGTTTTACCCATCCGTTCTCTGGCGGCATTCATGGTCGCGGCTTTTCTTGCCTCGGCCGCCTTTGCGCAGAATCCGAGCGAGACGCCGACCCAGGACGTCAGCAATAAGGTCCGTAAGGTCGAGGCCGAGCTTAACAAAGCCTACAAGAAGTGGCTGAGCGAGGACGTCAAATACATCATCACGAAAGAAGAAGAACGTGCCTTCAAGGCCCTTCAGACCGACGAAGAACGCGAGAACTTTATCGAGAACTTTTGGCGTCGTCGCGACCCGAACCCGGATACCGAAGAGAACGAATACCGCGAGGAGTATTACGAACGCATCGCTTACGCCAATGAGAAGTTCACCTCGGGTATTCCCGGATGGCGTACAGACCGCGGCCGCATCTACATTGCATGGGGCAAACCCGATTCGATCGAGTCACACCCTGCTGGCGGCGCGTACGACCGCCCGTCATGGGAAGGCGGCGGTACGACCTCGACATATCCCTTTGAAGTTTGGTTCTATCGTCACCTTGAAGGTGTCGGCGACGGTGTCGAGATCGAGTTTGTCGACCCTACCAGCACTGGCGAATACCGCATTGCCCGTAATGCCCAGGAAAAGGACGCCCTCCTGATGGTTCCGGGCGCAGGTTTGACGCTGGCGGAATCGCTCGGCATCGACAACAAGGGCGACCGTATTTCGGGCATTAATCAGAACGAACGGTTCATGCGTCAACAGGACATGCCGTTCAGCCGTCTTGAGCAGATCGTCAACCTGCAGCGTCCGCCCGCAGTCAAGTTCGGCGACCTTGCCGAGATCGCCGGCGGCGACACGGGTATAACAGACAACAACCCGCTTGACTTCGATCTCCGCGTCGACTTCTTCCGCCAATCGGAAGACCGTGTGATCGTCACTTTCTCGGTACAGACCTCGAACAAAGAGCTCCAGTTCAAAGATGAAGGCGGACTTCTCGGGGCGCGCCTGAACATTTTTGGAAAGATCACCGCAGTTTCCGGCAAACGGTCGGGAATTTTTGAGGACGCGGTGACGACCTACGCCACTGCAGGAGAACTTTCGGAAACTCGCGAACGGAAGTCGATCTATCAGAAGGCTTACACGCTGCCGCCGGGAACGTACAAGGTTGACGTGGTCGTCCGCGACGTCGGCACCGGAAACCGCGGCATCATCAATCAGGGTTTCACCGTTCCGCGTTACGACGACAAAAAGCTTTCGACCTCGTCGCTCGTGCTTGCCTCGACGCTTCGCAACACGACCGAGAAGGACATCGGTGGTATGTTCGTGATCGGCGGTGCCAAGGTCGTTCCGAACCTTGAGGGCACATATAAGCGAGGCCAGGATGTCGGTGTTTACATGCAGGTCCACAATGCGGGCGTCGACCAGACGACGCTGCGGCCGGCGGTTGATGTCGAGTACATAATCACCAAAGGCGGCAAGACCGTCGTTCGTCAGGCGGAGGACTGGAGCGGACTTTCCGATTCCGGCCAGCGTCTTACGCTCGCTCGTCTGCTGCCGACGCTCGCACTCGACACGGGCGAGTACGAGATCAGCATCCTGACCAAGGACCGCGTCGGCGGACAGGTTGTTGAGAACAAGGGCAAGTTCACCATTGTCGACTAGCCCATACCGATAGACAGGAAAAGGCCCGATGCCGGATCAGAAAGGCATCGGGCTTTTCTCTTTGCAGTTAGTTCTTTCGACGGATGCGGTAGATGGGTGCGTTCTTTCCTTCGCTCGTGGAGAATAACGCGGCGCCGTCGGCTGAATAAGCCGCCGCTTCGCCGTTCTTGCGCTCACCGATATCTATCGGGGTGACAGCCTGGGTCCAGATGTCATCGAAGTTCGCGTCGCGTGCCTCCAGAACCATTTCATACCCCGCGAAATAATCCACTAACAATACACGTTTCCCGTCCGGCGAAATATCGGCACCGGTCAGCAGGCCGTTCGGCACCGCCGGGACGGATACGCTGCCGACCCGCGTCGCGGCCATCTTGCCTGCCTGCCCTTGAACGGGCGTCAGCTTGTAAACTCCGGCCGCACCGGAAACCTCCTTTGTCAGCACGTAAATATCGCCCGTGTTCGGATGAACCAAAAGGGATTCTGCATCATGGCGGCCGTCCGGGTAACTGAACGTAACGATCTCGGCCGCCGCCGTACGAGCCGGCTGCTTTCGCGAAGTACTTTGCGATTCGGGCGAAAGTTCGGGTTCGCGCACACGATAAACAGAAAGTTCCCCCTTCTCCGCTTTATTGTTCCCGATGTCGCCGATATACAGATAACACGTTCCGTCCGCCTCGCGTTTCGTCGCAATGTCCTCCCAATCCATATTCGCGGCATTTGTGACCGACCACGTTCCAAGGTGCCGTCCGGTCTCGTTAAAAGCAAAGATAAAAGCGTCGTCGCCGGAATCGTTATGCGTCCACATCACGCCGGGCTGACAACGTGAGACGACAAGCCCGCTGCTTTCCCGGACATCGTTCGATTCGAAACTGCCGGTGCGTTCCGGCGGCAAATAATCCGAGGAGAACTTGCCGGGCGGCGTTCCTCGTTTCTGCGACATCGACAGGTGGCTGCAGCCGGCGATAAGCGAGCAAAGAAAGACCGGAATAATGACAAATACCGAAAATTTGTTTATATTCTTCATCGACATACTTCACGTGTCTTTCATTTAGGACGCTCTGTTGTTCTCCGAAGTTTAAAACAAACGGACCGGTTTTGTCGTAAGTATTTATTCGCCGCCGATGATCGTAGGAACCGAATGGCTTATCGAGGCCGCTGGCTGTGAAGCGGATCGCCTGCGCGAAGAGGCCGTGCTACGCACGGTGCTCGACCGCGTGATGGCTGATCTCGGCCTCATTTCGATCGGTTCGGTTTGGCACAAATTTCCGGGCGAGGGTGGCGTTACGGGGCTGATCGCACTTACCGAATCGCACCTTGCCTGTCATACATATCCCGAATACCGGACGGCAACGTTCAATCTCTACTGCTGCCGCACGCGGCCGGAATGGCCGTGGGAAGAGCAATTGAAGGAACTGCTTTCGGCCGAGACTGTGACCATCACACGTATCGAGCGTGGCGAACCCGCGAAGCAGAGCCACGCGGCGGGAGGTGAGCAATGAGCGTCCTCGCGGCAAACTGCCCCTCTTGCGCGGCACCCATCGAATTTCAAAAAGGTTCGACGATAGTACTCGTCTGCCCCTACTGCCGTTCGGCCGTTGCGAGGACGGACCGCGGGCTCGCCGACCTCGGGAAAGTTGCCGAGATCGCGGATTCTCAGTCGCCGCTAAAGCTCGGCCTCGAGGGAACCTATAAAGGCCAACGCTTTGAACTAACGGGCCGTGCCCAGCTTCGTCACGAAATGGGCGGTTACTGGGATGAGTGGTACGCGACGTTCTCAAACGGCTGGGTCGGCTGGCTCGCTGAGGCACAAGGGCGTTTCTACATGACGTTCTTCCAGCCGGTGCCCGCCGGAACCGCCTTGCCGAGCTTCGATCAGCTTGAGGCCGGGGGTGTCGTCTCGCAGATACCGTCGGCAGGGACGCTGACAGTTAACGAGAAAGGCGTCGCGACCGCGGTCGCTGCCGACGGCGAAATACCCTATCAGCTTGTTCCAAACGAACAGTCGCAGTACGCCGATCTGAGCGGACCGGGCAATAAATTCGCGACCATCGATTACGGCATGTCGCCGCCGTGGGTTTTCATCGGCGAAATGGTGACGCTGGCGGATATCGGGCTTGCGGACGCCCGGCCGGTCCAACGCGAGGCACGAAGGACGACCGCGGCTGCGATGGGATGCCCGAACTGCGGCGGCCCGCTTTCGCTGACCGCACCGGACAAGGCCGAACGTGTTACTTGCCCGAACTGTTCGTCGCTGCTCGATGTCAATCAGGGCAATCTTAAGTATCTGCACGCCCTGAAACCGGCACCGACCGCTGACCAGTTCGTGCTCAAGGTAGGGCAGGAAGGCACGTTCCCGGCCGACGTAAAATTCAAGATCATCGGCCGCATGGTCCGGAGCGTCACTGTCGACGGCACTGAGTATTTCTGGCACGAATACCTGATGTACAATCCGTCGGTCGGGTTCCGCTGGCTTGTTCATTCGGATAACCATTGGAATTTTGTCGAGCCCGTAAATACAGCGGACGTCACGGCCAACACCTCATTTCAATCCGGTGCCCAGGTTGGCTATAACGGCGAATGGTTCAAGATTTTTCAGGACGCCCAGGCGGTCGTGCGGTACGTCGATGGCGAGTTTTACTGGCGTGTCGAACAGGGCGAGACTGTTAGGGCCGTCGATTACGTCAAGGCCCCGTTGATGCTCTCGATGGAGCGCACCTCGAACGAGGTCAACTGGTCGGTCGGTGTTTACATGACGAACGCCGAGGTCGAAAAGGCCTTTGGCGTCAAATACCTGCCAAAGCCGTGGTCGGTCGCACCGAACCAGCCCTTTCTAGGTTCATGGTATTACACCTGGGGTGCCATCCCGCTGCTCCTGCTCTTTATCGTGGCGATATTTATGCTGCCTTTCACGGGTATAAATACGACCGTGCTGTCGCAGCAGATACAGCTCCCGCCGATGCAGAACGCCACGGCTCCGCAGATCATTTTCAGCCAGGCATTCGACCTGAAGCCGAACCGCAACGTGCGGATAACTGCCAGTGCACCGGTGAACAACTCGTTCGTGGAGCTCGATGTTGACCTCATCAACGACCAAAGCCAGGAGGTCGAGTCCGTTAACATCCCGATCGAGTTCTACAGCGGGACCGATAGCGACGGTGCCTGGACCGAGGGCGGACAGACGCAGGACGCTTCGATGTCGGCATTGCCGGGCGGAAAATACACGCTGCGGGTTGAGGGACAATGGCAGAACTGGCAGCAGTCGATGCCCGTCAGCGTAAAGGTCGAGCAGGGCGTCACGCGCGGCGTCAATTTTATCTGTGCACTTATTGCATTGCTGATCGTTCCCGTGTTTGGGCTGATCAGAAAGTTTAGTTTCGAGAGCCGCCGGTGGAGCGAGAGTATGTTCTCGACCACGGGCTCAGACGAATAACAATACGCAAAAAGTTATGGCAAGGATCATTTACCTGATAATAGGAATGGGCGTGATCACGATCTACGCCGCCTCATCGTGGTTCGGCTGGGAGATCGCTAACTCCGGCAGCAAGTCGCGTCTGGGCGTGCCGTTTTTTTATTCGGGATTTCGTGGAGGAAAATAGATGCTGATGAAACTGTTTGATGTTCCCGCGTTGCTGTTGGTCGTAAAGTTCGACCAGTTGATCGAGGTGCTGGTGACGACGCTCATCTTCGTCGTGATCGGGCTCGTGGTCTTTGCGATCGCTTTTCTTATCATGAATCTCGTAACCCCGTTCTCCATCCGCAAAGAGATCGAGGAAGACCACAATACGGCACTCGCGATCGTCATCGGCGCGATGATCATCGGCATCGCCATGATCGTTTCGGCGGCGATAAGCGGCTAGCCGCCGGCGGAAAACGGGTGATGGAAAATGGGAAATGACGGGCAGTTTATTTCATTTTCCATTCTGCGTTCTCCATTCCCGTTAGTATGAAGCGCGTTCCTCTTCTATTTCTAAATGTCGTAATAATCGCAACCTGCGGGCTGATCTATGAGCTGCTCGCAGCAACGGTCTCAAGCTATGTTCTCGGCGATTCAATAACACAATTCTCGCTGATCATCGGCATCTATCTTTTCGCGATGGGTGTCGGCTCGTGGCTATCCGGATTTCTCGACAAAAACCTCGCAGAGAAGTTCGTCGATATCGAACTGGCCGTCGCGATCATCGGCGGGGCATCGGCACCCTTACTTTTTCTCACCTTCGCGAACGTTTCCTATTTCGGCGTAATTCTCTACACGATGGTGTTCATCATCGGGGCACTCGTCGGGCTCGAGATACCGCTGCTTATGCGTATCCTGAAGGACGAGCTCGATTTCAAAGACCTCGTCTCGCGCGTTCTTGCCCTTGATTACATCGGCGCGCTCGTGGCGTCCCTGATGTTCCCGATCTTCCTGGTTCCCAAGCTCGGCTTGAATCGCACGTCGCTGCTGTTTGGAATGCTCAACGCCGCCGTCGGCATCTGGGGCACTTGGCTGCTCGAACCGCTGATCAAAAAGAATGTGACGGTTCTCAGGGTCAAAGGCGCGATCGTGTTCGTCGTGCTCGCCATCGCCTTTATCAAGGCTGATACGCTGACGACAATGGCGGAGGACAGCCTGTTTCCCGACCAGATCATCTACGCAAAAAGCTCGCCTTATCAGCGTATTGTTGTGACCCGCGGCAAGACGGGGCATTCGCTCTTCCTTAACGGCAATCTACAGTTCAATTCCTTTGACGAATACCGCTACCACGAGGCACTCGTCCACCCCGCGTTTGCGGCGTACGGCGGCACGCCCAAGCGGATTCTCGTGCTCGGAGGCGGCGACGGGCTCGCGGTTCGCGAGATCTTGAAATACCCGTCGGTCGAGAGCGTCACGCTTGTCGATCTGGACCCAAAGATGACCGGGCTCTCAAAGGAGCTTCCTATGCTTGCGGAACTCAACCGCAACTCAATGGACGACCCGCGTGTCACGGTGATCAACTCGGACGCCTTTGTCTGGCTCGACAACAACGAACTTCAACCGTTCGATATCGCGATCGTCGATTTTCCCGACCCAAACAACTTCGCTCTCGGCAAGCTGTATTCGACACGGTTCTATAACCTGCTCCGTGCTAAGTTGACGCCCGAGGCGGCGATCGTCATCCAATGCACCTCACCGCTTTACGCACGCAATTCCTACTGGTCCATCATCCGAACACTCGAAGCGACCGGATTTAACGTCAAGCCCTTTTATACCACCGTCCCGAGCTTCGGCGTCTGGGGCTATGCGCTTGCAAAGCTGCAGCCTTTCGAAACACCGAGCCGTCCACCCGCCGGCATCGAGCTGAAATTCCTGAACGACAGTTCCTTCGCCGCCATGTTCGATTTCCCATCCGACATGACCCTGCC